>CAIYTJ010000699.1 GCA_903929065.1 uncultured Bacteroidales bacterium
GAATTAAAGAAAATAGCCGAAATAAACCGTGAAGTTTACAAAATAATCTGCAATACAACTGATTCAACTAAATTGAAAAGCGATTTGACTGATTTTCTCAAACAGAAAATGAAAGATATTCCTGCAAGTCAGGTTCAAAAAGGAATGACAGAAGATGAATTTGCAAAAGCACAGATGGCTCAATTAAATTCACCTTGGATGCTGAACTTTATCCGTTACAATCCTGCACCGATGCTGGAAAAGGTAAAATGTGCCGTATTGGCAATAAATGGTGACAAGGATTTGCAGGTTGATTCAAAAATAAATCTTCCGGTTATTGAAAAGGCACTAAAAAAAGGCGGCAACAAAAAAGCAACCATCAAAGAATTACCCGGACTCAATCATTTGTTTCAGGAATGTAAAACCGGAGCACCGGCTGAATATGCTCAGATTGAGCAAACATTGTCACCTCTGGCATTGGAAACCATTACAAGTTGGATAAAAGCAACGGTAAGTAGTATGCAGTAAGCAGTAAGCAGCAAACGGCTAGCCGTCTCAAAAAATACGAAAGGGAGCCTGACTTGATGTTGTGCTCTCTTTTTATTGGGTAAAATTCCTGAAAATTGATTATCTTTGCACTCCCGAAATAGTAACTGGTAAATGGATAAATAGTAAATAAAGATATGGCAAAAGAACTGACTTCGCGCAGCGAAAACTACTCACAGTGGTATAATGATTTGGTGATAAAAGCCGACCTGGCCGAAAGTTCGGCGGTGCGCGGCTGCATGGTAATTAAACCTTACGGTTACGCCATTTGGGAAAAAATACAAGCCGAACTCGACCGCATGTTCAAAGAAACCGGTCACGTGAATGCTTATTTTCCGTTGTTTATTCCTAAATCGTTTCTGAGCAAAGAAGCCGAACACGTGGATGGATTTGCCAAAGAGTGTGCCGTGGTAACCCACCACCGCTTGATGGCCGACCCGAACGGAACCGGTCTGATAGTTGATCCTGAAGCTAAACTGGAAGAAGAACTGATTGTTCGCCCAACATCTGAAACCATTATCTGGAGCACCTATAAAAACTGGATCCAATCCTACCGCGATCTGCCATTATTAATAAATCAGTGGGCCAATGTGGTTCGCTGGGAAATGCGTACGCGTTTGTTTCTTCGTACCACTGAATTCCTGTGGCAGGAAGGCCATACGGCTCATGCCACCGAAGCAGAAGCAATTGAAGAAACTAAAAAGATACTCGAAATTTATGCAGATTTTGCCGAACGGTTTATGGCCGTTCCGGTAATAAAAGGAGTCAAATCGGCCAACGAACGTTTTGCCGGTGCGTTGGAAACATTTTGTATCGAAGCATTGATGCAGGATGGAAAAGCATTGCAGGCCGGAACTTCACACTTCCTCGGACAGAATTTTGCCAAAGCGTTTGATGTGACTTTTGTGGATAAAACTAATAAACTGGATTATGTGTGGGCTTCGTCATGGGGCGTTTCCACCCGATTGATGGGAGCGTTGATTATGACACACTCCGACGATAACGGACTGGTGCTCCCTCCTAACCTCGCTCCTTTTCAGTTGGTGATTGTGCCAATCTATAAGAACGACGAACAACTGGAAGCTATTAACGCAAAAGTAGCTGAGATTACAGCTAAACTGAAAGCGTTGGGCATTTCATTTAAATACGACAATAACGATAACAAAAAACCGGGATGGAAATTTGCCGAATACGAACTGAAAGGCGTTCCGGTACGGTTGGCCATGGGTGCGCGTGATCTCGAAAACGGAACCGTGGAAGTTGCCCGCCGCGACACATTGACCAAAGAAACCGTATCGATTGACGGTGTAGACCAATATATTGCCCAACTCTTGAAAGATATTCAGGCCAACATTTTCCAAAAAGCAATTGATTACCGCGCTTCGGTAACACGTGAAGTAAATTCGTACGACGAGTTTAAAGTGGAGATTGAAAAAGGCGGATTCCTTCTTTGCCACTGGGATGGGACTCCGGAAACGGAAGAAAAAATCAAGGAAGATACCAAAGCCACTATCCGTTGTATTCCGCTGAATGGCGACACAACTCCCGGCATTTGCATGGTTACCGGAAAGCCTTCAGCACAGCGGGTGATTTTTGCCAGAGCGTATTGAGTTTATAAGGTTGAGAGTTTATAAAGTTTCAACTCTAAGATAGGATTATTGAAAGGCTTCACATTTTGTGAGGCCTTTTATATTTCATCTACGATGCTGAAAGCCCCGTTTGACTCATTCAAACGGGGCTTTCTGTTGCAAAAAATCAAAATCTATTTATCAAATCAAAATCTATTATTTCAACAGTTTTAATCCGGTCAATGCCGAACTATCATTCGGACGAATAATGAGCGCCTGATTGAACAAAATCCGGGCATCAATTTGCTTGCTTAAATTCAGTTTACACCATGCCAGCATGATAGTTGAATCATAATCGAGTGGATAAAGATTCACCACCTTTTCGAATAATTTCAATCCTGAAACATAGTCTTTTGCATTATAATACATCACACCAAGCCAATAATTTGCTACCGTGTTTTGTGGGTCAATTTCAAGAATTTTCAAATAGTTTTCCTTTACTTTTTCCCAACTTTCGATGGCACTGAGTGGCTTTACACATCCGAACCGGGCTTCGATGGCATAAGGTTTCAGGGCAATGGCAATATTATAATACCGTATGGCAGTTGTATATTGTTTTGCCAGATAGGATAACCACCCCAACCTGATATTTACCGTATAATCATCGGCTTTATAAATTGGTTTTAATTCATTAATGGCAGTCGTATAACTTCCCGCTTGTTCCGATTCATAGCTTTTTGAATAAGCAGACTGAATCACAGACTGACTTTGTGACATTGACAAAGATGCTATTCCAGCAAATAAGAGAATGAATGCGATTTTTTTTAGATTTTCCATATTATTCCTGTTGAAAATGAATTTTGATTGTATTTGATTATGATATTATTTTTATCAAAGTATTTCATATTGTATGTATAATTTCCTAAAAAGCAGATATTCGGCGTCAGATTCCAAAAGAAACCAAGTCCGGTTTTAAAAGTAGTCGCGTCATCAGCATTAAAAACGTACAAACCATCGTATTCAGTATAATTTTTTAAATTGCCAAAGGTTACGTTCCCTTCAAGCCAAAAATTCTTCGATAATAATGCTCCAATTTTCTGTGAAAAAATGAGTCTCCTCGTCTGCAGGTCAAACATAGCTGTAAGCGAACTTTTCAGGTTCAGGTTTAATTTTCCGGGCAATGTTACTCCTGCATCAAAGGTATATTGTTGGGTTAATGCTTTTGTATAAGCTAGTTTGATAGAATCATATTTACTATAATTAAAAAGAGAGCCGCTAAGCCCGAATTGAAAACGATTCACTATAAAAGATATTTTTGAATAAAATAAATTTCCGGGCAACGTATCCTTCGAAATATCCATGGCCTTGCCACGCCAAGGCAACTGCCGCCGGTAAGTAACAGAATCTATTATGGTTGAATTCAGATAATGGTATGCAATCATGAAATCAATTTTCGGACAAACATTCCATTTCAAACCGGCATAATATTCATTCTGCTTCAAACCGGATGAATCGACAAGCTGGGCAAAAGTGGAAACTGACTGGTATAAACTTAACCGGTAACCCAGTTTGGTACTCACTCCTAACCGCCCGTAGTTAGCATCATAACGGGTTTTATTGTCATTTGTTTTTAAATTGTATTCTGCATCAACGGCATCCACAATTTTAAACGGTTTCGCTTTAAGATTCTTCCGGGTTTCATAGGGAAGTTTACCTAACTGATAACGGGTGTAAGCATTGTTTCCGGTATAAAGTCCGCAATAATAAAGATAAAGGCGGGTATCTGAATCAGTTTTATCAAATTTCAACGCTTTTTCATAATGATTCATTGATGAATAATAGTCGGTTTTGGCAAAGTAGGCATAACCCATTCGTTGACGAAGCCGCTTATAATCAATTTGCTGGCTGATTGCTTCTTTCCCTGTATTAATTAATTTATCCCAATTTCCCACCAAATAACATTGGTAAGTAATGCTGTCAACTTGCTGAAAAGTCAATGTTTCCTTTGTAGAGTCTGCAGCCTGAACTGATAAACTATCATCAGAAAATGAATTGTATAATTGGCTTGCTTTTGCAAATGACGAAACCATTAGTAAGATTATAATCAGGATTTTATACATACCGCTTTAATAATTGTTTTACCGTTTTTAAAATTGAAACCTGATAGTTGTCTGTCATTTATAAAAATGTCGGAAGTGCTTTCATTTCGTGTTTTCCCAAATACTGAAATATCTATCTTTGAATTTAATACCACACATGCTGATTCAATATCAGAGCTATTCTCAGCATGTTTTATTGAATAATTTACCCGCATATAATTGTAAAACGGTGCAATGAAATCATGAAACCAGTAACTTATCCGCTTGTTAGTAATAATGTTGAGAGGCATAGCATCTGATATTAGATTATTATCAATATTCCCGAGGAAAATTTTGTATGCTGACAAATAAAAATAATAAAGAAGTGATTTCTTATTACCATAAAACGCAGTAAAATAAAACATTAACCCATCATTTACGTAATATGCCGACGATTCAGTTTCACTGCAATACAGGTATTTCTGATTATAAGCATCGGTAAATGTTTCCCACTTTTCAATCATTCCTATTCCCTTTTCATTTTCGAAACGAAATGTAAACGATGTATTCGGCATTAATTCAAAAGCACTTTTCAACGTCAGATTTTCATTCACTCCTGAAACTACATCGCCAAGTTGCGGTCTTTTAAACTGACAAAGTTTATGTATATAATCTTTTGTTTCGAAAAAATAACCAAAAGGATAATCAATGGTTTTAGAGCCTATTACGGGTGAAATCTGAACCTGAAAATGCAGATGCGGTTCGGGCGATCGTCCGGAATTACCACAATGTGCTAGTAAATCTCCACGACTAACAAATTCACCTTTTACAACTTTGAAAGTGCCTTTTTTTAAATGCGAAAGTTGAGTGTACAATCCATTCAAATGGCGGATAATGATTGTATTTCCCCAATTATTAAAGGTATTTACCTTGTCAATCTCGTTGTCATCAATGTTATCGATAATTTCCTCAACAAAACCATCAGCAGGTGCTATGACCGGCTTATTATAACAGAAATAGTTTTCGCATAATAATCCACCGGAAGAATAGGATTTACCATTCTCGTCCTGAATTTCAAAGTCGAAGGCCTTTCCCCAGTCGCCTTTGTGAGTGTGTTCACCGTCTTGTCCCTGACTTACATTCCATTCACCCCAAAATGGTAAATAAAGCGGAAAATACAGGAATTGAGCATTCCGGTCTTTATTGTTATTGAATGTGTACAGATTGATTTCGGGTGAATAAAGCTGAACAGGAGTTAGAAAAAACTTCGAAACTTTGGTTCTCATTTGCAGAAAGTACACAAAAAGTATTACAACAAATGAAAATGGTAATGAGAAAACCGGTAATTGAACAAATTCAAACAATCGGGTAAAAAACAACAACACGAGCGTTGTAAGCGGTACCAGTAAAATAATCCAGGAATACGAATATTTGGACGGAATCACAAAAAATCCCCCTAGTGCAATGGATACCATTATATAATTGGCACCAATATTATAATAATTAATACTGGCAGTGTCGGAACCGGTAAAACGGGCAAAAAAGTAAGCTGATAAAAAACCGATTACTGAAAGCGAAAATGTAATACGTGAGCAAATCAGGAGTGCAATAACAATAAAAAAGCCGGCAATCAGATTATCCTGAAAAAAGATGGAACTCATCGAGCGGAGGTAAATATCCACCAGATTATGAACGGGAAGCGAATTTACCGATTGATAAAAATGCAGTAAAGAATTTCCACCCATCGAATACATTTCATTCATCCAGTAAATATTCCGTTGGGTCAATCCAAGATTTTCGAACTGCGACGAGGGCAAAAGAATAAACCAGAACGTAATCACAAAAGGGATGCTCAGAACAGGTAACCCATATTTATTCAGCCAACTACCAAGCGTAACCGAAAGTATCAGCGTGAGTAAAGCTGCAAGTGCCAACAGAGTGAAAAATACCAGCCCCGGGTCAAAAAACGTTCCCATTCCTATTCCGGTAAGCAGTGCATTGAAGCTGTAAAGGCCTTTTCTAAGTTGTATTTTATCAAATCCCAGCGCATTGGCAATTAAAACAGTGGTCAAAACAGCTAATAAGCCGCTTAATCCTGCATAGAAATTTAAAAATGTAACCAACATCAACACCAGAGCCAGAAATCTGTTGTTGAAAAAGAATATAACCGAATAACTATTCAGTATGGCCGGGAAAATCAGATTACGAAATGTATTTAAACGTTGACGCATTTTTTGCTTATTTCGAATTCAATAATATATAGACATAGAACACAGTTTAACAACAATGATAATTATTTAAGCGTGTTTTCTTTTAAATGAGACGGAATCAGTTCATTTGCCTGCAAATCCTGTAGAGTTTCTGATTTGCGGATAACATGTGTTTTGTTTTCCAAATCAATCATTAAAATATTGGGGCGCAAGGTTATAAACTGCATCCACTGAGTCATATTGTATGCACCTACCTTGTGAACCACCAGATGGTTTCCTTTCTCCAGTAACGGTAAAGTAATACTTTCACGAATTATATCGATATTCATGCACAACGGTCCATACAGTACCATTTCCTCCGTGTGATCTCCAAAAGCCTGTGCAGGAGTTACTTTGTGGTCGTACCAAAACGCTGTAAATAAAGAATTTACACCAAAATCAAGAATTGTTGCTCGTCGACCATCCGAAAGACGTTTGGTAGCAAGCACCGTGCCCAACAAATAGCCGGCATCGTCAATCAGCACACGCCCTGATTCGAGAATTAAAAGTGGTAATTCTTCGTGTTTGAAACCAAAACCAAGAATCACATCGGTAATTGCATCGGCAAACTGGTCAATGGACGGAACAGTGTCAGAGCCGGGTAAATAAGCACCCTTCAGTGTATTAGCAGACGGAAAACCACCACCAAGATCAATATACTGAAGCACTTTGTTGTATTTTTCTTTGATTTTCCACGTCAACTCACACAACTTGGTAGCTGCAATGGCATACGCTGAAGGTGCAAGCATAAACGTACCTATATGACAATGTAATCCTACTAATTCAAGATTTTCAGAATTGATAATACGGGTAATTGCATTCCAGGCTTGTCCGTTTTCAAAATTAAAACCAAACCGGTCCCATTTTGGATAAATACCGGTATCCATATTCACCCTGATAGCCACGCGTGGTTTCAGTTTATTCTCTTCACTCAACCGAATCAGCGAATACAATTCATCGTAATGGTCGATATGAATCAATGAGTTATTCCGTGCAGCAGCCAGCAATTGTTCATCCGTTTTATCCGGTCCGTTGAAAATGATTTTATTTCCCGGAACGCCATTTCCAAGCGCTTTATCGTATTCAAATCCCGAAACAACTTCAGCCCATGAACCTTCCTGATGAAATACCCTGCAAACCGCATTCATATAATTGGTTTTATACGACCAGGCAAACTGCACTTTTGGGTAACGGGTTTTAAAAATACGCGTTGCATTCTGGTAATTCCGACGAATCTGTTTCTCAGAGATTACAAACAACGGTGATCCATAGTCGTTCAACAGACTTTTTACCGGCACACTTTCAATATGAGTAACTGGCTCATATTCAGTACGCGTTCCGAATTTGTTCATTAATCCTGTATTCATTTTCTGAATAATAGGACGTTCGTATCTTACTTTTTCCATAATTTACTTTTTTTACTGTTTACTGATAACTGTCAACTGATAACTGATAACTGTTTACTGATAACTGTCACAGTTCCCCGGTTCCCGAAATTTTCTGAAATTCACTCACATTAGTAATTAAATCCCAGGCATAACGGATAAATATTTTGCCTACTTCATAGTCTTTAAATGGTTTTACTTTTTCACCCAACGCCATCTTTACTAACGAAGCCGGTTGATTTTGTCCTGCAGCAGCTGTAAGGTAAATCCATGCCGGAAACCGCGGATTTACTTCCATAATATACGGTTTACCATCAGCAGTTTGCATAACTTCCAGTTCGCAGCCGCCACGCCATTTAGTTACTTTTATAAATTTTTTGGCCAACTCTATATACGAGTTATCGTCTAATGTTATTCCTGCCCATGCTTTTCCTTTATCGGTAATATATAATTTGCGCATTGGAATCACACTAATGGTATTTCCTTCACCATCACCCAATGCTGCGATATTGATTTCAGTGCCATTAATAAATTGCTGAACAATAATAGGTAAACCCCATTTTGCCTGTATTTTGTAAAATGCTTTTTGTGCCTGTTCAAGTGTGTTGGCAATAATGGCATCGTAGAATTTACCTTTTACCACCAACGGATAGTTCAGCTTTTCAGCCACTTTTGCCAAATCTTTCGCTTCGTAAACTACTTTATCTGCCGGAACCATTAATCCGTGTTTTTTCCCGAAATCATACAGCTTTATTTTGTCACGTGCTTCAAATTGATTTAAATCAGGCAGGAAAGTACTGATTCCCATTTCTTTCAGTCTTTCCTTCAGCTTTATAAAATTGAAAAGTTCAGCATCAAAATTTGGAATGATAACGTCTATATTTTCAATGTCGTTAATATAGATCAACCTTCCCAGCAAACTGTCTGTTCCCGCTGATGGATATGGAATTTGATAGGTTTTATCTACCAAATCATGCATATAAAGTCCGGGCTCAAGCGCTTCGTACGAAAGACCAATTATCCGCAAATGAAAATCTGTACATTCCCGAATAGCCCTAATAACAGCAACTCCCGGTCCGGGACTGTCAATGGCATTCAGCGCAGTTACGGCAATTACCAGTTGTTTCTTTTTCGTCATAGCTACTTATTCTAAAATGCCGTAATCTTTTAATTGCGATTCAAAATCATCCAGATCTTTAATAAACTGGCTTTGATCTACATCGTATTTATCACAAATTATTTCTACAATTGTTTCCAGTGGTTTATTGTCCTTCAACAATGAAATAATATCTGTTCCAATGGGATTAGCCGAAAAGGAATCACCCGTTCCCGGGTTAAAAATAAATCCTTCTTCGCTGGTTGCAATGTTCTTTTTTAATTTCATGGTTTTAGATTTCGTAAATTAACACACTCGATTCGTATATTATCATTTTATTGTTTGAATTCTCCAAAGATAGACGTTGTATTAAAATAAGTAAAATTGTTTCAGTGAAATGCCACTTTTAATCAGTAAAAAGCCGGATATCTTAAAGCAAAAGTAACATATTGTTTTCATTTATTACAATAAAATAATTAATAAAGCTTTCAATCCTTCCATTCATACATATCCCTGATTCTTACTTTTCTATTTATTCAAAATAAAAAACGGCTGAACTCCTTTCAAAGTTCAGCCGGTATCATTTATCATTTACAGAGCTTGCGACATCCCTATTTATCGGGGTTATTAATCACAAACCATTATCTTAAAGTATTCCCGCAATTTGCAAGCCGCTCCACGGACCTGCCAGTTCCGGATGACGGGTATCATACCAACGGAAAAAAATATACAGATTTTTAAGCGCACTTCCCGACCCCAATGAGAGTGTAAAAACAGCCTTAGGAGAAAGTTCTTTAATCATACCGGGAGCATCCGCTGATTCCGGCGCCTGACCACCTACCTGAAAAAGATACTGAACGGAATCGGCATCATCAGGTATACCTGCCCGTTGACCGGTCATACTGTAACATTTTACGTTCATCATACCACCACCAAGCGATTGAAACGTTACCGTTACCTGTTCGCTGATAGGACTGGAACCCGCAGAAGCGGGTGATTTTTGCAATAACCCTTTTTTGATATTGAATGTTACTAAATCATCAACCGTTGCGTTGGGTGATGCCGCAATCCTGTCGAGGATACGATTAGTTTGGTCGAAAGTTACCACATTGTCAATAATCAGATATAACTGGTTAATGATAGAAGTGGTTCTAAACTTTTTCTTTTCGCTGTACTTACCGTAAAGGGGGGACCATTCGGTAATAAATCCTGTAAAAGTAGTTACTTCAGTTGGTAATACACCCAAACGTTCTGCGTGTGTTTTCGGAGTACCTTCCTGTAAATACGAAACCGCATTGGTAAAATAGATATTAAACTGATCTATTCCCCGCGGCATTCTAGCACCTGCCATAGACTTTTGTTTTAAAATGATTAATTGAGAATTATCTGTTGTCTGTTCGACGGGTCAAAAATAAGTACTCAATTTCAGATAAAAAACAGGGTTGTGATGAAATGCAGGATTTTGGGATAACTTGCAGGATTTTGGGATAAAAAGCGGTATTTTGGGATAAAATGAATGTGGGTAAAATGAAAGAAGGGAGCAAAAAATGATTCTGAGCATAGCAAAGAATCTAATATCCCCCGATCGCACAACTGATTATTCTTTCTTATTTGCCTTAAAAATATAATTTTTACGGAGTAGTTCTTTTATTTCTTCCAATTTATCACGTTTGATACTGATTTCACAGCTACAGTATTTTATATGAATGAACGTTTTATGGTCTGCAATATACCAGTGTTTTATGTGTAGAATGTTTACGATAAATGACTTCTGGCATCTAAAAATATAGGAGTAACCTTTTAAATCATTTTCAAGCATTGTCAGGGTATAGCGTGTAGAGAATTCTATCAATTCCCCGTTACGAAGTATCCGTATACTTATTCCTTTACCTTTGCTTTCAACATAACAGATATCTTTCACTACCAGTGGTATTCCATTCACTATTATTTCTGATGGAAGTTCAGCGGTTGCTTCTACTTCATTGGGTACCGGAATAATAACTAATCCGGTATCATTAACTATATCTTCTTCTGCTGCTTCCTGTTGCGCTATATCTTTTATTTCCGGCATTTCTTCTGCTTTTTCAACTTCTCCTGTTTCATTTATTTCCACTAATTCTTCCACTTTCTTAAGTTTAACCGACACAAAGTAGCCAAACGTAAGTGCGGTGTATATGCTTATAATAATATTAGATTGCTGTAACAGAGAAAACGACTGAATGCTCAATCCGAATTCTTCAATAAAGGTATGTACGAATAGCAACGTAGTAAAAACAACAGCAGGAAAAAAGTGGGTTAATAAGAATCTTAATTGTTTACCTACCGACCAGGTGTGGGCATTGAAATAATTGGGGCTGATAAAAGCTTTTATCGCATATACAAGTGCATATGTACTCAGAAATGTAAAACAAAAACCTATTACCACCAGGTTTTTGTGGAATTCATGCCAGTTATAAAGGCCACGGGGTTGAAACAGGATAATGGAGTATGAGAGAATAGGAATAAGCAGTATAAAATAAATAATGCCTTCTTTGGAGGATAAAAAATCCGGAAACCGGCGGTTCAGATAGAGAGTGATTCTTTTTTGCATAGTGGATTAGATCTATGTCTTCGGAAACTTTAGACTGGTTTTTATAAGGTAAATTAATTTGTAATACAAAATTAAGAAAATATTTTGAATCTCCTAACAATTTAAATCAAAAAAATCAGCGAATCATTCTTTTTTTCTTGAATGATTCGCTGGAAGGTTTTAGTGGTGTTAGAGATAGCCTCTCTACGTGAGAGACTATCTCTAATCTATTTGCTAATATTCTCGCTGCAGCGCGAATTCTATCATGTGGCAAAATTAAATAGATTATCGTTTCACCACGCGATTCGCGCGGGAGCAGTGGAAAAAACAATGTACTGTGACCGCTCTGCCTATTCTCAAAAAACTATAAAAGCCACTGCAAGACATTTGAAAATAAATTCAATCTTGCTGTGGTTTTTTTGCTTTTTGGGCGATTACTGTTTCTAATTTTTATAGTTTTCTATCTGGATTAATTGTTGTTGTTCCATAAATCGAAATTCAAGAAAATAACATTTAAATATATATTCAGAAACACTCAAAATCTTTTTACAAATCCACCGGTACAATCAACTTCAGACTAATGTTTCGTCCCATATTATAAACTCCGGTTTTACCTGTCACATTATTAACCGCCGAATACTTTAGTCTACTCAAATGGCTTTGGTAGGCAATGTCAGCTAAATTGCTTCCACTGATATAAAGCGAACAAATGGTCTTCTTTTTTAAAACAATATCACCACCCACACTTGCATTTAGCAAGGTATATGCAGGTGTCATTGTTTCAGTATTTAATGCAGAATATATCTTATCCTGTTTAAAATAATACTCCAACCCGAAAGATACAAAGCAGTTTTTCAAATGCTGACCAACTTTGTCTATATCTGCCCTGATGTCAGATATCCATTTAGCACCAGGAGTAAAAGGTAAATATCTGGTAGAGTCTGATTGATGTTGGAGTTGAGCATTAACATACGAAAAAGTGTTCTCAAAATGCAACCAATCCAATGGGTGCGGATGAATATCAATATAAGCTTCACCACCAACAAGCTGTGCATTTCCTGAATCAAACTTGTAAACAGTAACACCATCAGCAATAGAATCACCACTAATTACGCTGCTTATTTTACGTGAGAAAATATAGTTGGATATGTTATTGGCAAATAAATTGACTTTGGCACTAACATGTTCTGTATTATATCCAAGTTCGTAATCCAGCTGTAAACTGCTTTCAGGTTTCAGATTTGGGTCGCCAATTTCGTAACGAATTGTACCTTCGTGTACTCCATTTGATCCTAACTCACTAATGTTTGGCGCACGAAATCCACGAGATAAGTTCAGTTTGGTGTTCCATTCTTCACTCAGTTGGTAAGTTGCTCCTAAACTTCCACTAATGCCACCGAAATTACTTGAAAAACCTTTAAATCGTTGGGTTGAGGTTGGGTCTGTGGCTGTTGTTTTTTCTCCGGTTGCATTTAAATATAAGGCATCACCGGTTTCAAATCGTTTGTCGTAACGCAATCCGCCACTTATATTTAATTTCCCAAAAGATTTTTTGCCAATCAGAAATAATCCCGCATCAAAAAGCCGATATTCAGGCACCAGAAATTCAATTCCTTTATTCAGGGAGTTTTGATACATACCATTTGTTCCGAACGATAATTCATATCCATTTGTCTCAGGCAAAAGATAATGAACATCGTAATTCACTGTATGAAGTTGAAAATATAATCCGTAGTTATTTGGAGTAATCACATTGGCAAATTCCTGACGTCGATTTTGTTGATATCCAACGGTAGCTTTCAGACTTCCTTCCCCAATCAAAATATTATTATTCCACACAGCTTTATAATGGCTAACCTGCTGATAAGGCATTAAGTGATTGTACGACATATAATCTGCATGAGTGGCAATCGCTTCGCCTGCCTTTCCATTTCCCAAATCTACAGGTTTGGTAAATTGTCCGGTAGTGCTGTCTCGATTCCCTTCAACAATACCCGGAGTGAGTTGATAAGTACTCAACGTGAGATGTGAATATCCCCACCAATTACTAATACCAAATAACCCTGAAAGAGCATTTTCACTAAACCCTGAGTTGTAAACGTAACCATCTTGTCTGTTCTGATAAGCGTGAGCTTGTTTGTTACTATAACGCACATCCCAAACAAATACTTTTTTATGTCCCGCAAAGTTTAACGAATAAGCCATCAATCCATTGTTTGTTTGATAATTTGCGAGTGCATTCAATTGCATCTTTCCTTGTGAAAGAATAGGTGCTGAGAAAAAATTGATTACACCTGCCATAGCATCCGAACCATACATCAAACTGGCAGGCCCTTTTAAAATTTCAACCCGACTAACTTCATTCTCATCTATCTCAATACCATGTTCATCGCCCCATTGCTGTCCTTCCTGACGAACTCCATCGTTTACAACCACCACCCGATTATATCCCAATCCCCGAATCACAGGCTTTGAAATTCCGCTTCCGGTTGTTATTTGTGATATGCCTGGTTGAGAACTGATAGCATCAATCAGGTTGGTTGATGATTGCTGTTGTAACTCCTTTAGGGTAATGATGCTCATAGGAGTTGGCAATTTTGTCATTTGTGTTGACCCTGATTGTCCTGTTACTACCACTTCGTTTATTTCTACTACCGATTCAGTCAACACAAAATCTTTCTTGTCGGTGGTTTTCAAATCAATGTTTTCAGCGATCATTTTATATCCTAAAGCAGTAATTTGAACAAGCATAATCCGTTTTGGCAGATTGTCCATTGTATAATTTCCAATGCTATCAGTAACAGTTCCCGTTTTCAATTCGGAAAAGTAAATGCTTACACCAATTAAAGGTTCTCCAAGTTTATCAGTAATTCTTCCGCTCAACTTTGTATGTGCATTTCCCGTATTGTCCGCCCAACTGCTTGAGACCAACAACAATGAGAAAAGGAAAGTTAGTATCTTTTTCATTTTGATATATTTTTTAAATAGATTAATTGTCAACAGCTTATAGCCAATGACGATGTGAAAAGTGTACTCGAATTCTCAGAGTACAAACAAAAACACCAAGTATTATTTTACGTTGGGTTTTAGTTTCTTTGCAATAAATAAGTAAGGTTTTACAGTGCGGGAGGCGCACGTAATTGAAAAAGATGAGAAGATGTATTGGCAAGACAAGGAACAGTAGGCATTGTTTGTTCTTTACGAACAATCATAATAACTTGTGGAACGCTAATTTGTTTTTGTGAAATAAATGTACAAAATTCAAAATCACAAATCGGACAGTCTTTATAATGATCGGTCGTAACTGCCTGTCCGTGTTCAGTGGTACAAATTCCTTCCGAATGCCCATGATGAGCCAACAATATATGTGCAGGCCTGATAAGCAACGAACTGACAAACACCGTTAATAAAAGCAGTGCAAATCGAGATTGATTAATATGTTTGGCTGTAATGTTCATTGATTTAAATTGTGCACAGTGGTATAATAAAAAAAACGACTAAATGTTCATTTTACATGATGTTGGATACTCAAATTTCATTTAATCTTGCACTGTCTTGTCTTTTTTGAATGCCCCTAACACTTGAATATATCATTTGTTCGTTCGTTGCTTCCAGAGATAGCCTCTCTTCGAGAGAGACTATCTCTTATCTATTTGCTAATATTCTCGCTGCCCTCACGATTCTATCGTTTGGCATAATTAAATAGATATTATAGTTTCCCAATGCAATCGCGCGGAAGCAGTGTTATTATTTATGCACCTCATACTTTTTAAATATGCCGCTGTCAAACGGGGTCCACAAACACGCTTTTTGGTTAGCTTTCTTCAGACCATTATTAGCCCAGGTGTTACAGGTATAAAACAGACTATATTTTCCCTTTGCTTCATAGAAAGAGTCATTATCCCCATATGAAGCTCCGATAATTTGCCTGGGAATATCTACGCTGTCCAGATTAAAACTTTCAATTACGTAATTGACTAACTTAAGATAGTTTTCCTTACTGATACTAATTTTTCTGCACGATTCTGTCTCCCGAAGCTCGTTGTAAAAGGTCACATGCATGGCAGAGCTACTTAAATAAAACATGGCATTAAAAGCCGTACTAAATTTCAAATCGGCCCACGTTTTGGTTTGCAAATAAAATCCTTTGTCGCCCCAACCAAATGCAACATTTACAGCTGAAGAGGCTTTCGACTTAGTGTCAGTGGGCTTTACAAATTTACTCCAGTCCATATACTGATTTTGAAAAGGAAGAACTAAGTCCGTGTGAACGCCATTTGTCAGGATATGAATCTCTACATCTTTTTTTTCAGTTTGATTCGCACCTGAATTCACTGTTATGGAAGAAAGTCCGAATGCTGAAATAAAATAAAGAATTATCAGGAGCAGAAATACGCCCAAAATTTTAAGTGTCCACCAACTGATTTTTTTAAATATCATAATTTAAATATCTTGTCATGTTATTGACTTCGTTTGCAACGAGTGCTTAATGGTTTGTTGTTTCCAACAATAAAAAGATAAAATAAAAGCTTATCTATCGATTTAAAACCTGCTAAGCATTATCCATCATTGTATCATAGGTTCTTGTTTCTATAATTCCTTTGTTACAAACTCTCAATCAATTAACACCTCGTGGTCAACAAGCGAACCAAGGTTTTTTATAATATAAGGTCATTTTTTCTCAATCA
>CAIYTJ010000700.1 GCA_903929065.1 uncultured Bacteroidales bacterium
AAAAAAAGGAGAAGAAAAAGACCAACAACAGTTGGAAATGATTTTGTGATTTTGATATGCATAATTTTCTGATTAATTTTGCCACAAATCTAAGTAAAGAATTGAATATTTGCACAAAAAATTAATTGGCATACCAATCTTTTTAAGTAATTTTGTGTTATAACTTTAAAAACACCTCGATGATGCAATTCGAAACGGAACAAATCTTTCAAATTTTAGGTGCTTTGGCAGCCGGTGCTATTATCGGTTTTGAACGGGAATACCACAGTAAACCGGCAGGTTTTAGAACCATGATTCTTATTTCCATCAGTTCCTGTTTATTTACCATTCTTTCTGTTTCTGTTGGCACCGGCGACCGCATAGCCTCCAACATTGTTACCGGCATTGGTTTTATTGGTGCCGGGGTGGTTTTTAAAGAAGGTGCAAGCGTCAGAGGAATTACTTCTGCAGCATTGATATGGATGGCAGCTGCTATCGGCATGAGTATCGGATTTAAACAGTACGGACTGGCAATGATTGTGGTATTGATCGTTCTGATGGTGTTGGTTGCACTTTCAAAATTTGAGATTATTCTGGATAACCTGCATCAAATTAAAACCTATGATATAGTATTTAATTCAACTGATTATACAATTGAGGAACTTGAAAACGATATGAAAGCTATAAATATTAAGTTTGAAAAAATTAAAACCGGCAAACAAAACAACCGGGTGCAGGTAGAATATAATATCGATGTTTCGCGGAAGAAAAAGCGTGAAATGATTGACAATTTTTTCATCAATAACGATAAAATTAATGGATTTGAAGTTTAAGGCCATGAAAAGAACATTTTATGTATTAATAGCGTTAGTTGGTATAGTACTAAATTAGTGTACTAAAACATCAACCGGAACAAATAAAACTATTGCAGAAACCGACAAATATTTTTCGTCAGTTTCAGCCGAAAAGGGCAGAAATGCAGCTTTTTTAGCCATGTTCGATTCAGCAGGTGTCATGTTGGGATCGCACCGGCCGCCGGTTGAAGGTTATAAAGCAATCAGCAAACTTTTATTGAGCAAAAACGACAGTTCGTATATTTTGACCTGGGAACCAACTTTTTCAAAGGTTGCAAATTCAGGAGAACTTGGTTATACCTATGGATTTTATAAACTTACAGATAGAGCAACAAAAAAATTAATCGGAGAAGGAACTTATACCACTTTTTGGCAGAAAAATGCTGCAGGCGAATGGAAAGCCATGCTGGATACCGGAAATGAGGGACTTAAATAATGTACAATTTAATAGATTACAATTAGTCTGCGAAATTTGAAGTACAAAAAATCCAACTAAATAAGATTATTTTAAATAAAAATACGAAAATTATTTGAGGAGTCAGAAATAAGTCGTAAATTTGCAACGTTTTCAAAATGGCAAAGGCAGTCCTGCTTTTGTTTCAACAATCAATAAACATTTATAACATTCACAATCACAACGTTTTTCCCTGCGCGGAAATCTCACCAAAACGTTTATTCATCACTTTATGAGTAATTACACCATTCTGCAATTGAATGCAAAAGAATTGTCCGAATTAAAGGACATTGCAACCGAATTAGGCCTGAAAGTATCAAATTCAGCAAAAAAAGAAAACTTAGTTTATGAAATTCTCGATCAACAAGCCATTGTAAATGCACAGCGCAAAACATTGGCCAATGAAAATCAGGAAATTGAACGTAAAAAACGCCTTCGTGTACCTATTAAGAAAAACGGCGATGCAAAGGTATTTCCTCCACAACAGGTTATTAAACCTGCAGAAAATCAACCTGCCAAACCTTTCGTCCCGAAAGCTGCTGAAAAAGCTGCTCCGGTAATCGTAGATGCAGTTCAGGCAGAACAGACAACACCGGAAGCTAAACCGGCTAAAAAAGCAAATAAACCAAAACATAAACCCGTTAAACCGGTTATTTTAAAACCATCAGATGAATCTGTTGAAAAACCTGAAATTAAAGAAACAGAAGTTGTAGCTCATCCAACCAAAGTATTTGTGTTGGAAAACCGGGACGAACTGGAATCGAATGGAGACGAAACTCTGTTCGTGACTGAAGTTGCAGTTGAAGAAGCTGAAGAAACAAATCCCGAAATCAAAACTGTTTCTGAAACAACTGAAGTAAAAGTTATCAGACCAACCATCAATCCGAACAACGGAAACAATGGCAATAACGGCAATAACAACCGGAATAAATTTAATCCACGTCCTGAGAAAGCTGAAAAGCAATTTGATTTTGATGGCATTCTGGAAGGAACCGGAACACTCGAAATGATGGCTGATGGCTATGGTTTCCTCCGCTCT
>CAIYTJ010000701.1 GCA_903929065.1 uncultured Bacteroidales bacterium
CACATTGGAAACAAACAATTGTACGTGACTTCCGGTCACTATGCGAAATATGGTAAAGATTCGTTCCAACCGATTCATACACCCGAAGAAGGTGAAGAATATCTGTTGAAACCGATGAACTGTCCGCACCACTGCGAAATTTACAAGTTTAAACCTCGTTCATACAAAGAACTGCCGGTTCGTTTAGCAGAATTTGGAACTGTGTATCGTTACGAACAAAGCGGTGAATTACATGGATTAACCCGTGTACGCAGCTTTACACAAGACGATGCGCATATTTTCTGTCGCCCCGACCAGGTGAAAGATGAATTTTTGAAAGTAATGGATATTATCTTTATTATTTTCAATGCATTGGAATTCAAAAATTTCGAAGCACAGATTTCATTACGCGATCCTAATAATCGAGAAAAATACATTGGTTCAGACGAAAACTGGGATAAAGCCGAAAAATCGATTATTGAAGCTTGTGCCGAAAAAGGTTTGAAGGCGAAAATAGAAACCGGCGAAGCAGCGTTCTATGGTCCAAAACTGGACTTTATGGTTCGCGATGCAATTGGTCGTAAATGGCAGTTGGGAACTATCCAGGTTGATTATAACCTGCCTGAACGTTTCGAATTGGAATATACCGGAGAAGACAACCAAAAACATCGTCCGGTAATGATTCACCGGGCACCGTTTGGTTCTATGGAACGTTTCGTGGCCGTATTGATTGAGCACACTGCCGGAAAATTCCCATTGTGGTTAACTCCCGATCAGGTGGTGATACTTCCAATCAGCGAAAAATTCAACGACTACGCATTCCAGATTGCCAAAGAAATGAATGCACAGGATATTCGTGTTCAGGTGGATGACCGTAACGAGAAGATTGGTCGCAAAATCCGTGATAATGAGTTGAAACGCATTCCATATATGCTTATTGTTGGTGAAAAAGAAGCCGAAAATGGTGAAGTAGCCGTACGCCGTCAAGGCGAAGGTGATAAAGGAACTATGAAGGTGGATGAATTCGCTAAACTGATAACTGAAGAAGTGAATGGTTTAATGAAACAAGCGGAAGCGTTATAATTATTAGATTTTAGAACCAAGAATCAAGATAAAAAAGTTCGAACCAAATAATCGGCTCGAACTTTTTTGTAATTATAAATGAATGAAAATTAGAAACATATAAGTTTCGTTGAAAATTATTTCAAAAATTATTCAAAAATTAATTGGAAATTAGAAAAAACACTATAACTTTGCACTTCAAAGTACTTTTATTTATAATCAAATGGAAAAGCAATTAGAAGATTTAAAAGTTATACGTGAGATGATGGAAAAATCATCAAAATTTCTTTCTTTAAGCGGGCTATCAGGCATTGTTGCAGGAATAACAGCAACCTTGGGTGTTGCATATGCTTATTTCTTCATTTTTGGTGGGCATATTGCTGCTGCCAACATTCTCATGATAATTGATGCCTGCATTGTTCTGATTATTTCTGTGACTTTTGGAGTTTATTTTTCGTGGAGAAAAGCACGCAAAAGCAACCAAAAACTTTTCAATAAAGTAACCCTGAAAACCATTTATAATTTGAGCATTCCGCTTTTGACCGGTGGAATTTTTTCTATTATTCTAATACTTCGTGGTGAAAGTGAAATGGTTGCAGCCATTACATTGATATTTTACGGATTAGCATTAGTTAATGTTTCCAAGTTCACTTTTGATGAAATACATTACCTTGGAATTACTGAAATTCTTTTGGGCATTGCTGCGGCAATTTTCACTCATAACGGTATTATATTCTGGACAATTGGCTTTGGTATTTGCCATATCATTTATGGTTCAATTATGTATAAAAAATATGATTTGAAATAGCTGATGGCAAATATAATAGCAAATCTGAATAAAGCCTTCGAGAGTAGAATCCGTTTAGGAATAATGTCTATCTTGATGGTAAATGAATCTATTGATTTCAATACGATGAAAGAATTATTGGAACTGACTGACGGTAATTTGGCCAGCCATATAAAAGCTCTTGAGAGCCTTGAATATATTCAAAGTATCAAGCAGTTTGTCGGGAGGAAACCAAATACGAAATATATTATTACAAACCTGGGTCGCCAAAGTTTTCAAGAGCATTTGAAAGCGCTTGAAACCCTGATCAAATAATTTTTTTTGTTCATAAGCTTTGAATTGCAAAGTACTTTTATTCACAATACAAATAATTATCTAAAAAACAATCACATCATGAACACAGAAAACGAAAATGTTGAAAAATTCAGCCAGTCAATTACCTTCAAAGCCATTATTATCGGTTCTCTTACACTTCTCATGCTTATACCGGGCATGATGATACAAAATCTTATTCAGGAAAGAAAAGTGCGAAGCACTGAAACTATTGAAAAAATTAATGCGAAATGGAGCAACGCCCAAACGATTAATGGCCCTGTATTAACTGTGCCCTACACTACAACTTCTACTGATGCTAACAATAAATCTATTCTTGAAAGACACTTTTTTAATTTAGCACCTGAAGAATTAAATATTAAAGCAAAATTGTTCCCGGAGGTAAGACATTATGGGATTTACAAAACGATATTGTATAAAAGTGAACTTCAAATTTCCGGAAATTTCAATAAAATTGATAACCAGAGTTTTGAAGGTGGAGTCATTCATTGGAATGAAGCTTTTCTGACTATTGGCGTTTCAGATTTAAGAGGGATAACTAACAATATTGATTTTGTACTTGAAGGATGTCACTACACAGCCGAAGCAGGTGGAAAAACCGAAAATGGAATTGTAGGAAAAGGGTTGGTGGTCACACCGGATAACGCAGCTCTTTTTCAAGCGGGAAAATCCCTGCACTTCAGTTGTAATTTGAGTCTGAACGGAAGCAGCGACATGAATTTTATTCCATTAGGTAAAATCACAAAAGTACAAATGAGCGGTGCTTGGAAATCACCGGGATTTATTGGAAGTTTTAGTCCGGAATACAAACTGAATGAGAAAGATTTCACAGCAACATGGAATGTTCTTCATTTTAACCGTGATATACCTGAAAGTTGGATTGACAAAGACATTGAATCATTCCAGGACAGTTCATTTGGAGTGAATCTTGTTGACCCGGTTGATCATTATCAACAAAATATGAGATCGGCAAAATACGCTTTTATGTTTATAGCTCTTACTTTTGTGGTGTTTTTCTTTGTAGAAATTCTCACCAGAAAAAAGATTCATCCGATTCAATATTTATTGGTTGGAATTGCATTAATACTTTTCTATAGCTTATTATTATCAATTTCGGAGCAACTTAACTTTGGATTTGCATATCTGATAGCAAGTGCTGCTACTATCGGCCTGATAACGATTTATGCGCAGAGTATTTTTAAAAATGCATTGCAAACGTCAATTCTGGCAACGATTCTAAGTGTTTTATATGTTTTCTTATATGTAGTATTGCAACTTGAAGATATTGCATTATTGATTGGAAGTATTGGCTTGTTTTTAATTCTAGGTATAATCATGTATTTTTCAAGAAAGATTAATTGGTATAAGCATGATGAGGAATTAATTACAAACTCAGAAATATTGAACACAGAAATAACAGAATAATATCTGATAAAAAAAAACGCGAACCATGTTATTGGTTCGCGCTTTTTATTGACATCAAAGTGTGCGATGCTCCTTTGAGAGTTTTTATATTCACACTAAAACTCTTTCAGGAGCTGCCCACTCTGAATAGCTTAATTTTTTGCCGTTTTAATTCCGCATCCTATAGCTTTTGTTGATGAAAGAGCAACGGGCTGCCCGGCTAATAACTGATCAACGGCTGCTTCGACGTATTTATGACTTACATCGTTTGGATTCGCATAATTATCGTCAATGGCGCCCATATACCGCACGATGTTTTTGCCATTTTCCTTTTTCAGCACGAATACATGCGGCGTGTGTGAAGCTCCGTATTGCGGATAGATTTTCTGTCCATCATCCAACAAATAAGGAAATGTAAATCCTTTTTCTTTTGCCCGTTGCTGCATGCCTTCAAAGCTGTCAATAGGTTCCAGTTTCGGATCGTTGGGATTGATGGCAATGACAGGATAACCTTGTGATGCATATTTTTCATTCAAGGCAATAACTCTGTCCTGATAAGCTTTGGCATAAGGGCAGTGATTGCAGGTAAAGACAACGATAAATCCTTTTGCCGACTTGAAATCTGAAAGGGAAACCATTTTGTTGTCCACATTTTTCAACCGGAAATCAGTGGCTACATCGCCAATTTTGTACCCTTTTTGTTCGGATGTTTTTTTTAGTTGCTGACCTGAGGCCGGCATTAAGAACATCAGTAATACCAATGCACTTACTATAATTCCTGTTCTTTTCATACGATAATAAATGTTTTTTAAATGTCGTATGGAACCCGCATATCAGATTATCACTGTCTTTGGTGAATTTCTGTATTCATGCTCGTTTCATACGTTCTTGTTTTATAAATAGTTTTTAATTAATTGGACTAATTCTTTTTTATTCATTTCACTTTCTTTGAAACTCAGTTTTTTCCCGTTACGATAAATGACTGTTGCGGGAATGGCTCCGCTCCAGTTTTGGTCAACGGCCGGAATCCATTCGTTCATTCGCTTGTTGTCGTCTAAAATGTACACATCCATCTGAATTTTATTCTTTGCTATAAATGGTTTTATCCGCGAATCAATTTCCATGGCATCATCCATGTTGACTAAAATCATTTTGAATTGAGGATTGAACTGGTACAAATTATTTACTTCCATAAAGACAGGCAGTTCGGCAACACACGGTTTACACCATGTTGCCCAAAAATTGACCACATACAATTTATTGTCGTTTTTTTTGAGAACAGCTTGAAGTTGATCGAAGTTTACAACTTTCAACGTGTATTTGTGGTGAGATGCAGGGCGGGTTGTGCTTTTTGATGTTTCCTGACTGAGTGCGGAGAATGAAACCATTGACAATAATAAAACAAACAGGTTTTTCATATATATTTTTATTTTTGAAACACCTGAGAGTTCGGATTGCATCAGTGCATTATATTATTATTAACATGCCGGACATTATTTTAAATACTATTTGGGATAGGGGCTGTTTAATTTACGTTTGTTGTTGGTTTACTCATTGTTCAGAAAAAAACGCGAACCGGTAATTTGGTTCGCGTTTTTTTTTGTTTGAATTGGAGTATTTAAATACTTATTGAGGCCACTTTTTCACTAATGAAATAAACTCCTTCCGGTAATCGAAAGGGTCGAATGTGGTGGCGGTTTCGCCCAGGTTGAGCACCATTTGTTTGGTGGCTGTGCCTTTGTAAACCGATTGCTTCATCAGCATTCCGAAGGCGGTGACGGAAGCAGCAAAGCGCATATTCTCAGAAGCCGCGCTAATATCAAGCAGGGGATCGATGATAATGTGCTGCAATGAGCGGCTTTCGGTTTCATTTGGTTTCTTATATTTGAAATCGAACTGTGCATATTTTTCTAAATTTTTGGTTCCGTTCAGAACCACTTCATACAATGCAGTGATAGTTTGTCCAGAGCCAATTTCGCCGGCATCGGTGGAGTCATTTTTGAATTGTTCCTGAGTCATTGTTCTGTTTTCGTAACCAATCAGGCGGAATGAATCCACCTTGTTGGGATTGAACGTGATCTGAATTTTTGAATCCTTGGCAATGGTGTAAAACTTAGCCTTTTCGTTGACAAACACTTTCAAAATCTGGTCGGCATTGTCGATGTATTCGTAGTTTCCGTTGCCTTTATTGGCCACCTGCTCCATCATGCTTTCGTTCAGGTTTCCTTCGCCCACGCCCAGCACGGTGAGGTAAATGCCCGACTGGATTTTGCTTTTAATCAATTCGGTCATTGCTTCGTCCGAGCTTGGACCAACGTTGAAATCGCCATCGGTACCAATAATTACACGGTTATTGCCATTCGCAATCAGACTTTCAAGCGCTACATCATATGCCGTAGAAAGTGCAGCCGCTCCGGCAGTCGTGCCTCCGGCAGTGAGTTGGTTGATAGCTGCTTTGATTTTTGGTTTTCTGGTTGGCCGAAGTGCTCGGCAGCAATACATGCACGTTGGTGGAATAGGTCACAATGGCTACTTTGTCCTGTTCGCGTAAATTATCAACCAGCAATTTGAAACCGCTTTTCAGAATTCCCAATTTGTCAGGTGAGTCCATAGAACCGGACACATCAATCAGAAAAACATAGTTCGCTGCCGGAATTTCCGAAGCGGGAAAGGTCTTTCCCTTCATGCCTATACGCATTAAATAATGGTTCGGATTCCATGGACAGGTGGCGATTTCGGAATTAAGTCCTACATTTTCACCTGCATCGGGTTCTGTGTAATCGAAGGTAAAATAATTCAGGTACTCTTCAACCCGCACTGACGAAACCGGCGGAGTTTGTCCCAGGTAGAGAAACCGGCGCATGTTTCCGTACGAACCACCGTCGGCATCCACCGAAAAAGTGGAAACTGACTGTGTGGCGGTATTAATAAACGGGTTTTCGCCATATTCTTTGTACTTTTCGTTGTAGGTATAATTACCCAATGAAGGGCCGTAGCTTCCGTACATGCTGCATCCGGCCATTACAATGGCAACAATTGCAGCGAGAATAAAATTCAATGCTTTCATAATAAAATAAAATAAAAAGATGAAGTTGGTTAATGTTACTTATTACAGGAACAATGAGAATTAAATGAATGTAAACAAATCAGTATTTTTATGCAGCTACTTCATTTTCGGAATATGTTTTCCCCATAATTCGTTCCAGCATTTTGCAGGCACCCCACGGATAATAAATGCCTAAACTTATGATAATCAAAAGTGATTGTCCCCAAAGGAAGAGGAAATCGGCCATTGGTTCCATGTCGTAACCAAACTTTTTCGTTTTTTCGTCCGAAATTGCAACAGTTTTACCCACGAAATAATGGTATAATTTTATAATGGCCATGGGGTAATAAATACCCAGAGTTATAATGGTTAGCAGCATTTGAACGAAGATTTTTCCGCAGGCTTCCCATGCATCTGTTTTCCAGGTAATGGAGTAACTTTTATAGCTCACATTCATCATCCATTTGTATAAAAAGTACATGTAGGGTATCATTACAAACTTGGAAACAACCTGATAAACACCATTTGCAATCCACGAATTCTGAGCATGTGCTGCCAGCGTGAAAACGACAGTAAATGCAACCAAAACCGAAATTGGCACAATTACCGTTACCAAAACGATAACAAATAGTTCGCCTCCTTTGCCTTTGAAATTGAATGGATTCGCGCTGTAAGTCGAATGGTCAACAAAAAACTTCTGAATGTTTTTTACCATCCATGGAGTGTAAATGCCCAGTGTAACGATGCTTAACAAGAGGTTAAGCAGGAAAATGCCAACAAACTGACCGATGTTACCTTTGAACACCAACGATTGCCCATTGTACTCAATGCCTTCGATAAAAAGTCGGGTCAGATAAAAAGTAATCAGAAAAGCAATGATGCCAAGAAAGAGCATGGATGGAAGAATATAATACAACGCCTGATAATCTTCCTGCATGTGATAATCTTTTAATTGAAACGCAATAGCGCCGAAAGGAGCAATAATCAATACCAGAAAGATTAACCATACAGGCAATAGCTTATTTCCTGTCAAATTGAATTTAAAATAGTTTTTCATTTTTGTAAATTGTTTAATTATTGATTAGTGATATTCTTACAATTGGCTCTATTATTCTAATAGAAACAGGGTGTAAAGATATGAAATATTTGCAAAATTAACCGGATAGATTTAATATTTTTTGAATGATATCCTTTCTTATTTAACTGACTCAAATTTATGAGTTTTAAAACAATCCATTTGAATGATAAATTTATATAAATATGTATAAATATAGCCAATTGACGCTAATTTTCAAAGTGTATTGACTTGAAATATTCGGTGAATAAAGTTCATTTTTAAGGTTTTAGAGTAAAATATGTCTACAACGTTTCAATTAATTGCTACAAACTAAAAAAATGATTTCACGATGTGTATTTTGTCCATTCTTGTAAAACTAAAAAAATCAATGAATTTTACCAACATTCTGCTTAGATTCAATTTTATCTCAACAATAAACATATTAACTTTAAAATTTTAAAATATATTGCTCTGTATTAATTTCGGTCTTGTAGCAATATATGCTACAATTATTTGCATATCAACAGTTTAATTATAAAATGTATATTTGCTTCATAATAAGAAATCGCATGTTGATGCAACTGTTATGAAACAAAGTTTATCCAACATATTTCCAATATTTTTATTTTTCACTGTCGTTTTTTGCCAGTCGGTTTTTGCTGTGATAAACAAAGATTCCCGGGTTTTTCAGATAAATTCTGATGTAAAACCCGATGCAACGCTTCAGGTTCAGAATCTTCCTGAAAACCGGGCTGACACAATTACTTACTTTCAGCTGTGCAGTTCGTTTAGCTCCGAAAATCTGACTTTTATCAATGCATCAACTTCTACTTCGACCAATGTTTCCTATAAAATAAGTTGGGGTGATGGAACTGCCGATTATACAGCAAATTCATGGACTTCGTTGGCACATATTTATCCTGCAGGACATTGGATTTTACGATATACAGTTGTCGGATCGAACGGGATTTCGGCACTTAATACGTATCATATTTATATTGTTTCTAATCCTGCTGTTTCGCTTGGAAGTCCCGGAAATACTGATAATTGCAGCAATGTTCCCCTTACATTTCCAATTACGGGCACTGAAAAAAATCCCCCGGGAACGACGTACACGGTAAGTTTTAATGATGGAACAGCACCGCTAATCTTTACTCAGTCACCACCGAAAGAAATAACCCACGTTTTTACAAAAACTTCGTGCGGAATAACCAGTTACAACGGTGGAATTTCTTATCCGAATTCATTTTCGGCAAGCATTGTGGCATCGAATTCATGCGGAGTGAGCGCGGTAAATGTCGTTCCGATTTATATTTCCACTTCACCGGTTGTGAATTTCGATTTACCTGTTGCCAATGTTGGAATAAGCAAACCGGTTTATCTGACAAACACCACCACTGGTTATGTGAATGTAGGTGCCAATTGTGCAGTTGTGCCGAAGTTAATCTGGAAAATAACACCTTCAACCGGTTTTACACTGACGAGCGGTTCGCTGGGAAATGATTTTAATTCCGATAATTCAAATTTGTGGACCAAAGGTTCGGATATAATTTCTCCCGTTTTTACAGTGCCCGGAATTTACAAAATCAAATTGCGGGTGGACACAAAACGCTGTGGAAATGATTCTATAGTGAAGACTATTTGTGTGGAAGCTCCGTTGAATCCACAATTTTCGTTGGATGTAAATTCAGGTTGTTCGCCTGTTGTTGTCAATACTAAAAACCTGACGGAGTTATCATCAACCTGTACTTCAGCGAATAACTGGGAAGTAAATTATTCGGCTGATAATTGCGGAACAGCACCAGCAGTCTGGAATTTTGTTGCTGGTTCTGGAGCACAGTCGGTAAGTCCTTCGTTTAATCTCGTAACTCCCGGAATCTATAAAATCAAATTAAATGCCATTAATTCGGCTGGTACTTTTAGCACCGAACAAACCGTTGTGGTTAAGCAACCGCCTATTGCAAGCATTGAAATTATACCTGATTTCTGCGGAACTGCATCATTCAAACCAAAAGCAACCGTAAAAAGTTGTTCGGTGTTAAGTGATTCGTTGAGTTATTTGTGGAGTTTTCCGGGCGGAAATCCTGCTACTTCCGCTTTAGCAGATCCCGGAACAATTTTGTTTAATTCTACAGGAAAATTTAAAGCCATTTTGATGGTAACTAACAGTTGTGGATCTTTCACTGCAACGAGTAATGAGTTTGAAGTGATTTCATTACCACAAGTCAACGATGTGCCAAATCAATCTAAAAATGATAATGATTTTTCATACAATATCAATTTTTCCGGTACTGAAAATGCTTTTTTCGAATGGACTAATGATCATCCTGAAATAGGTTTACCTGCAATTGGAAGTGGAAATATACCACCTACCGAACTTCAAAATGAAAGTAGCAATGTAATTACTGCAACTTTTACTGTTACACCAAAAAACAAAACATTAGGTTGTTCCGGTGCTTCTAAAAGTTTCACTATTACGGTTAATCCGATTGCCGAATTAGATCAGCCGGTTAACCTCATTGTTTCGAATGGAACAAAAACTAAAGATATAATTTTTACTACCGATAACACCGGAGGAATCACCACATTCAGTTGGATAAACACAAAACCTGAAATTGGAATTCCGGCAGCTTCAGGAAATGGAAATATAACTGCTTTTATGGCAGTAAATAATTCTAATTCGCCTGTAGTTGATACGGTTACCGTTACACCTTTTTTTAGGAACGGTGAGATAAGCTCAAGCGGTACTCCTAAAATATTTACAATCACCGTATTGCCGTCTGCGCAAATGATTCAGCCTTCCAACATTGAAGCTTGTAATGGAATTTTAATTAAGAAAATCTTATTTAAACCGTTGAGTCAATCTGGAAAAACCACTTTTTCGTGGACAAATGATCATCCCGAAATCGGACTTTCCGGATCAGGAAATGACAGTATTGCAAGCTTCAACGTGCTCAATACAACTACGAACACGATTGTCGCAACCGTTTCAGTAACTCCAACATATAATTTTGGTGGAATAAGCAATATTGGTCAGACTCAGAAATTCACCATTACAATTAATCCCGGACCTGTTATTACAATGCAACCTCAATCAAGTTTCGTTTGTCCCGGCGGTCAGGTTTTACCTTTGAAAATTGCTTACTCGTATGGCACCGGATCTCCTTCCTATCAATGGTTTTCCAATAAAACCAAATCAACAACAACCGGAACGATTATCAAGGAAGCAACATCCGATACGTATAATCCACCAACAAATATTCCCGGAACGACTTATTATTATTGTGAAATTTCATTGCCAAGCGGGGTGTGTTCGAATATAACTTCCGATGTGGCCACTGTTTCGATAAATGATGCTGCCATAATATCGCAACAACCAGTAAAATTGCTGAATTTATGTGTTGGAGGAACCATTAAGAATCCATTAAAAGTTGAATTTACTGGCGGCTCAGGCACTCCGTCTTATCAATGGTATTCAAATACGACAAATTCAAAAATTGGTGGCAAACTAATTTCAGGAGCTACTAATGCCACTTTCACTCCACCAGTATTTACTGAAAAAGGAAATTATTTCTATTTCGTGGAAGTTTTATTGTCAGGCGATGGTTGCGGTTCGGTTCTTAGTGATGTTTCAGAAATTAATGTGGTTTCCGATCCTGTAATTGTGACTCAACCTCTGTTGTCACAAACTGTTTGTCAGGAAACAACTCCTTCAGAATTAATTGTTGAAGCGACCGGAGGACTTGGAAGTTATATGTATCAATGGTATGAAAATACGGTGAATGATAATATATCCGGAAAACTGATTCCTGATGCAACTTCATATATATTCACACCTCCAACTTCGTTAACAGGAACGAAATATTATTATTGTCAGATTTTGCAGGAAAACGGATTAAACTGCAATGTAACAAGTTCTACGGCCAGTGTTATTGTAAATCCTATACCTGTAATCACCAAAAATCCGGTTTCAACAACTGTTTGTTATGGTCAAAATACAGATTCTTTATCTGTTTCATATTCATTTGGGGTTGGTTCACCTACTTATCAATGGTTTTCAAATTCATCTGATTTAAATACAGCCGGAAAAATGATTGCCGGAGCAAATCGTCCGACTTATTTACCTTCGACTAAAATTATCGGAAAAACCTATTATTACTGCGAAATCAGTTTTGCAGCAGGCGGTTATTCTAAGATAGTTTCTGATGTTGCTTCTATTACGATTGAAGCAGTTGCGAAAATTGGTACTCAAAATTTAGTGATTTGTAGCGGATCAACATTGTCACTAAAACCTGTCACTCAGAATGAAGACTTAGTTCCGGAAAATACACTTTGTACCTGGTCAAATCCAGTTGTTAGTCCATCAAATTCTATTACTGGAGCAAGTGCTCAATTAGTTCCGGATTCACTGATTAGTCAACGATTAAATAATTTGACTGATAGCGTTGCGACAGTTTCCTATACCGTTACTCCAGTAACCGGCTCATGTTCAGGTGATAAATTTGTTGTCAATGTTCAGGTCTCTCCAATAATCAAACCAAATGCAATAATCAAGAATGCTTTATGTTTTGGTGCAAATAATGGTTCAATTCAAACCAATGTAACCGGAGGATTTCCATTTAAGAATTCTCAAAAATATCTTATTTCATGGACCGGGCCGAATGAATTCAAGTCAACTTCAAAGGATTTAACAGGACTGAAACCTGGTGATTATATCCTTTCAATTTCAGATGCAGGTGGTTGTACGGCTGAATTTACTTACACAATCAGCGAACCTACTGAAATATTGATTTCAACTGATTTAAGACGTGATATAAATTGTTATAACAGCGAAAACGGCGAAATCGCAGTAACTGTAATCGGTGGGATTTCACCTTATAATTATACCTGGACAAAGGATGGATTGCCGTTTGCAACTACAAAAAATATCTCAAACCTCGATCAGGGTGTTTATGCACTTTTGGTTACAGATGCCAATGGTTGGGGTATAAAAACAGCATCTTACATAATTTCCGAACCAAAACCGCTGGTTGTTACTTTACAAAATCAACAAAATGTGTTGAATTATGGAGATTCAACCGGAACTGTAACCATTAATGTTTTAGGTGGAACTCCGATTGAAATTAATCCCGGGGTTTTTGATTATACTTATTATTGGACTGGTCCAGCTGGATTTACAAGTAATGGGAAAAACCTTACAGGTATTCCAGCCGGAAAATATCATTTGACGGTAACAGATGCCAATGCCTGTAGTCAGATCTTCAATGTAGAAATATCTCAGCCACAGGAATTGACTATTGAGGTTACAACAAAACCTATGACTTGTTATTCCGTAAACGATGCTTCAATATCTCTACATATAACAGGCGGAACACAACCCTTTCAAATCAAATGGAGCAACTTGGGAAGCGGAACAATACAGGAAAATTTATCAGCCGGTGATTATTCGGTGACGGTAATTGATGCCAATAATTTCAGGAAAACTGTAAACATAAATATACCGGAAGCAAATTTTTCGATTCATCCTGTGACTAAAAATGTAACGTGTTTTGGTGCTCACGATGGAAGTATAAGTCTGAATATCAGCGGAGGTTTAAACCCGATAAGCTTGGTATGGGATGATAATCCTACAGCCGGAAATCAACGCAATCAATTGGGGCCGGGCATTTACACGGTGACGCTTCACGATGGTGCGCCTTGTAATATCAAAGAAAGTTTTTTGATTTCAGAACCTTCAAAAATAGAAATTTTAGCCAGAGTTATTAATGCTTTGGAGTGTGACAATCCAAATAGCGGCTCAATAAATCTGACAGTTTCGGGCGGAACGCCGCCTTATAGTTATAATTGGTCTACAGGAGAAAGTAGAGCTATTCTAACAAATCTGAATCAGGGAAAATATTTTGTGATTGTCTCAGATTCAAAAGGTTGCACAAATTCGGCACAATTTGAAATTATCAGACAAATACCACTTTCGGTCTCTGTAACATCTGAAAATGATTTAAACTGCAACATTAAAAAATTTGCAAAGCGATTCACAGCACAAGTTACAGGTGGAATTTCGCCCTATCAGTTTAGATGGAGCAAAGGTTCGGTCAGTGGCGCCAATAATGAAATTATGGAAATAAACCAAAGTTCTATTGTTGACCTTCAAGTAACTGACAGTCTTGGCTGTACATTGAATTATTCATTCAATTCCGAAGTGTCGGACGCCGGAATATACTACGATCAAACCGATTGCAGTAAATTCTCATATCAGTTTAATGCTTTTTCTTCAACTGTTGCCGATAATAATTATACTTACTACTGGGATTTTGGTGATGGCGAATTTGCTTCAATAAGAAATCCAATTCATAGTTTTATCAAAACCGGAATTTATAATGTACAGTTAATAATATCAAATAGTTCGTGCTCAATTAATTTTGAAACTGCGATAATTGTCGATCCATTGACAAAATTGACGTTGAATCGTGAACCTAAATTCTGTGTTGGTGATTCTGTTACAATTCATGTAAAAGGAGCAAGAACTTACAAATGGAGTAATGGATTGCTTTCTGATAGTATTACCATTAAACATCCCGGAAATTATAGTGTAATTGGCACATCGTTAATTGGGTGTATTGATACGTTGAATTTTGTGGCTTCTAATTACGATTTAATGAATTATTCGATTTTTTCAAATGGTGATAATGCAATTGAAAATACCAACGTACAACTTTGGAGTGAAAATATTCCATATTCTCAATATTTATGGGATTTCGGGGAAGGAAAAACGGATGAAGGAAATGCCGTAAATCACATTTTTAAAAACAATGCGGAAGGATATTATGATGTTAAACTAAACGTAACAAATCCAAGTGGTTGTCATGAAAGTTCCACAAAACGAATCTGGATTAAAATGTCGTCAGATATGCCAAATACATTTACTCCGAACGGTGATGGAGTAAATGATGTTTTTATGAAAGGCTGGAAAATTAAACTGTATAACCGGAATGGGATATTGCTTTATGAAGGTACGGATGGCTGGGATGGAGTTTACAAAGGCCAATCTGTTGCAGCAGGAGTTTATTATTATGTGGTTTATTATCCAACCGATTTGGGGGCCAAAACTGAAACCGGTTATGTAAGGCTCGTAAAGTGATTCTAATGAAGAAATATTTAACAATTATCATATTTTTCTGTTATTTTATTCCTATAAATGCTCAATATTATATCCGATTGAACAATTATTGGGACAATCCTTATTTTATTAATCCTGCAGCAATTAATGACGAATATCAAGCTGTTTTTAGCGTTGCGGCACGTAAACAGTGGATTGGTTTTCCCGGAGCTCCAACTACTTTTTTCGCTACGGGAACAACCTACCTGGAGAAAATACAAACTCAATTCGGGCTCAAAATTTACTCTGACAATGTTGGTTATAATACAATTACAAATATCTCATTATCTTATGCTTATAATTTAAACCTCGATAGAGATTGGCAATTGAATCTTGGTCTGGCAGCTAGTTTACAATGCCTTGCCTTTGACCAGTCACAAGTTAATGTAATGTCAAATGATGATCCAGCTTTATATGAAAACCTTCTAAATGGCAATAATTATAATTGTGATTTAGGTATTCAACTTATTGGAAAATCATGGCGGCTTGGCGCTGCCAGTCAAAATCTTTTATCAGCCTTTTATAAAGAAAACTCAATACTTTCCAATGCAAATATTGTTTATGCGGTATACAGAAAGAGAACAGATGAAACAATTAATTTGGAATACGGAGTTAGTGCCATTCAATATGGGAATATTCTTCAAATGGAATTCAATCTGAGTTCATTTTTTAAATTTTATAATCAAAATGATATGTTTAAAGTCGGTCTATTCTATCGTCCACAAAATGAAATGGGAATCATTTTAGGTTACAATCTTTCCGAATCGTTGAATTTGTCCTATAGTTACGATTTTAATGTAAGTGGAATAAGTCGGGGATCAGTTGGTTCTCACGAATTAGTGCTTGTATATAAGCTCAATAAGTATGCTTATAAACATTATAGGTACTAATTTCTTATCTTTAAATTCTGATTTTATATTTATTGTTAATAATGATTGGGTTTTAAGATCAAAACGAACTTAAAGGCATAAATATGTGTTATTTTTAATGAGATTATAAGGAAAAACGGGATTAAAGTCAATAAAAATTTCTTTTTTATTAAAAAAAATTTCAATTCGTATACTTTTTAGAAAATATATACGTTTAATAATTAAACAAGCATTTTTCTAATCACATTTTAATTTTAAGATTGATTATTTTTATTGGAAAGCATGCATGCTAATATAGGTCATTAAAGTTTCTTTAGTAATTTGCTTAATAATCGAAGTTTTTTGGGTGGTAAAACTTATAAAAATGCAATAATTAAGTTGTTTTTATTCAATAAACAAATAAACATATTAGGTATTTGTCTGAAAATAAGACATATAAAAAAAATATCTAATTAAAAATTGTAAAAACATTGAACTGTAATGATTTTGTTATTATTTTTGTGCTCATTTTATTAAACTATTTCAGATTAAAATAACATAAAAAGCAAATATAATAATCAGAAAATCATTTAAAAACAATCTAATCAAAAAATAATTAAAAAAAAACGTTATGGCAAAGAATCAAAATCAACCAAAAAAAAGTAAACAATTTACTGGTGTTAAGTCCTCAGGACTTGTAATTTTAGCATGTTTCGTAATTGCAGTTATTGTCTTCAAATATGTATTTGGAGCTGCATCGCATTTCGAAGGTGGAAATAATGAAGGTCATCCACTACCTGGAGATTTGTTTGGAACAATTTACAAAGGTGGTTTCATCGTTCCAATTATTCAGACTTTATTATTAACTGTTTTGGCATTAAGTGTTGAACGTTTCTTTGCTATTCGTTCTGCTCAGGGAAAAGGTAAATTGGTGAAATTTGTTGAAGATGTAAAAGTTTCATTATCAAAAGGTGATATGGCTACTGCAAATCAATTATGTGCAAAACAACAAGGATCAGTAGCAAATGTTGTTTCATCTACATTGATTAAATACACTGAAGTTGAAGAAGACAAATCATTATCAAAAGAACAACAAATTCTTGCAATTCAAAAAGAAGTTGAAGAAGCAACAGCATTGGAACTTCCAATGTTAAGCCAAAATCTTCCAATCATTGCAACTATCACTACCTTAGGTACTTTGATGGGGCTGTTAGGAACAGTAATCGGTATGATTCGTTCTTTCGCCGCATTAGCAGGTGCAGGTGGTACTGACTCAATTGCACTTTCTGCAGGTATTTCTGAAGCTCTTATCAATACTGCTTTTGGTATTGCAACTGGTGCTTTAGCTGTAATTTCATATAACTTTTTTACCAGCAAAATTGACACAATTACATATTCAATCGACGAAGTTGGATTCTCAATTGTTCAAACTTTTGCTGCATCACACAAATAATCATCCTTTAATAAAGCGAAATTATGTCTAAAGTAAAAGTAGCAAGGAAAAGTACTCGTATCGACATGACCGCGATGAGCGATGTGACTGTACTATTGTTGACTTTCTTCATGTTAACTTCAACGTTCGTGAAAAAGGAACCAGTACAGGTTACAACTCCCGCATCAGTGTCCGAAATCAAAATACCTGAAACCAATATTCTTTCGATATTGATTGATCCTAAGGGAAAAGTATTTATGAGCATGGACAAACAGGGCGATATGATGGAAACCTTGACAAAAGTTGGTAAAGATTATGGTGTAACTTTTACTGATGAAGAGTTGAAAAAATTTAAAATTGCATCTACATTTGGTGTTCCTATGAAAAGCATGAAAGCCTATCTGGCGCTTAAACCTGATCAACAGGATAAAGTTCTTGCAACATTAGGTATTCCCACTGACAGCTTGGATAATCAGTTTAAATCATGGGTAAGAAATGCAAAATTAACAAACCCGGAATTAAGAATTGCAATTAAAGCTGACCAGGGCACACCGTACAAAGTAATCAAAGATGTAATGACTTCTCTTCAGGATTTAAGAGAAAACCGTTATAACCTTATAACTGCATTGAAAAAATGAATCAACTGCTAAAATATATAAATCATGGCTGAAATACAAAGTAACGAAGGCGGCGGAAAAAAGAAAAAGGGCGGCAGTAAACAAAAGAAATTGAGTGTTCATATTGATTTTACACCCATGGTGGATATGAATATGTTGCTTATTACTTTCTTTATGTTATGTACATCGTTGAGTAAACCTCAAACAATGGAAATTAGCATGCCAAGTAATGACAAAAAGCTCACTAAAGATGATCAACCACCTGTTAAAGCCTCTAAAGCAATAACATTGGTATTGGCAGGAGGTGATTCATTGTTCTATTATAATGGTCTCCCTGATTATAAAGATTATAATTCATTGAAATTAAGTTCATATGATGCTAATGGCATTCGTTCATTTCTTTTAAGTAGAAACAAAGAGGCTACTGTGAAGATTCAAGAACTTAAAAAACAAAGAGAAGAATTGAAAATTAGTCAGGATACATTACAAGCTCGGATTTCACGCATAAAGGGGGGTAAAGATACTCCGGTGGTAATCATCAAAGCGACAGATAATGCTACTTATAAGAATTTGATTGATGCACTTGACGAAATGCAGATTTGTAATATAGGACTGTACGTAATTGATAAAATTACTCCGACAGAGACCTTCTTAATGAAAAATTACAGATCCAAAGGAGCATTTTCAAAGAATACAGGTAAATAGTTAAACGCCTAAAAATTAAATAAAATGGCTAAAATAGATTTAACATCCTTAGAATGGCGCGAACTTGTTTTTCAAGGCAAGAATAAGGAATATGGTGCGTATAAAATGCGCAGCGAATCGGACAGAAGGCACAACAGGGCGATGTTAATTGTTGCAGTTGTTGCTATTGTTGGATTTTCGCTTCCAAGATTAATTGAAATGGTTAAACCCACTGCTAAGGAATCAAATACAGAAGTAACTCAGTTTGCCAAATTGGAAAAAGCTGAAGTGAAAAATGATATCAAAAAAGTGGAACCGGTTGAACCGCCTCCTGCTTTAAAAAGTTCGATTAAATTCGTTCCTCCCGTTATTAAGAAAGACGAGGAAGTAAAGGATGATCAACAAATGAAAAGTCAGGAAGAATTGAATAATACAAAAGTTACTATTTCGGTTGCTGACGTAAAAGGTGATGAAAAGGGTACTGTTGATATTGCTGACGTTAAACAAGCAGTAACTCAGGAAGTTGAAGAAAAAGTATATCAGGTTATTGAGCAAATGCCTCAATTCCCGGGCGGAGAAACAGAACTTTTGAAATATGTTCAGAGTAATATTAAATATCCTGTAATTGCGCAGGAAAATGGTATTCAGGGAAAAGTAATTTTACGATTCGTAGTATCGAAAACAGGTATGGTCGATAGGGTTGAAGTAGCTCGTTCACTCGATCCTGCTTGCGATAAAGAAGCTATTCGTGTTGTGAAAACGCTTCCAAGATTCATTCCAGGTAAACAAAATGGTGTAAATGTATCTGTATGGTACACTTTACCAGTAACTTATAAATTAGAGTAGCCTATGTAAAACATTTTTGACACATTTTCCAGACTACATGTCTGATTTCCGTTTTCAGTTGAATTGTTTAACCCTTTAAAATTTAAATAATATGACTAGAATTGATTTAACGTCACAAGAGTGGCGTGAGCTTATTTTTCAAGGTAAAAATAAGGAGTATGGCGCTTATAAAATGCGCAGTGAATCGGAAAAAAGACACAATTTAGCAATGCTTGTAATTGCAGCTGTAGTCACTCTGGGTGTAAGTGTTCCAAGATTGTTGGATTTTATAAAGCCAAAAGGTACAGTTATTACTGATTATTTTGTTGATCCAATGAAGTTTTCACAAATAAAACCAGAAGAAGAAAATGTTATTAAAACTGAACCAGTAGCTCCACCTCCTAAGGCATATATTGAGTCGATGAAATTCGTAACTCCCAAAGTTACAGATGATGTAAATGTCGACGAAACAAAAGAGACAATGAAACCTCAGGAACTTCTGAATAATTCGACTGCAGTTATCTCAATTATTGACGAAAAAGGTACTCCGGGTGGAAAAGTACTCAGAACAAATACTGAAACAGTAACTGGTACAGTAGATAATGGTGTTGATATTCCGACTCATATTGAACAAATGCCTGTATTTCCAGGTGGTGAACAAGAATTACTGAGTTATATTGGAAAAAGCCTGAAATATCCAGTTATAGATCAGGAAAATAATGTTCAGGGAAAAGTGATACTTCGATTTGTGGTTTCAAAAACAGGTATGGTAGATAAAGTTGAAGTGCTTCGATCACTTTCTCGAACGACTGATAATGAGGCAGTTCGCGTGGTAAAATCACTTCCGAAATTTATTCCAGGAAAGCAAAACGGAGTAAATGTTTCTGTTTGGTATACTTTACCGGTAACATTTAAATTACAAGATTAGAATTTATGCATAAAATCAAATTGTTATTTATCTTTTTTATGATACTTTTATTCTCATGCCAGAATAAAGTAAAGGATAAAACATCTGAAACAACATATACTTCAGGAGAAATTACTGTTGCAGTAGATGAGAACTTAAGACCAATTATCCAGGAAGAGATAGATGTATTTGAAGCTTTGACTCCAAAAGCACGTATAATTCCAAATTATACAAATGAAGTGAATGCAATAAATCTGCTATTGAAAGATAGTGTTCGGGTAGCAATTGCTACCCGACCTTTATCTTCAAAAGAAGTTGAATTTCTTAAGTCAAAAAACTTTATTGCACATTCCTATAAGCTTGCTACCGATGGAATTGCTTTAATTGTAAATAATAAGAATAAAGATTCAATAATTACAGTTGATCAGGTAAAAAAAATATTTACAGGTGAAAAATTAAGTTGGAATGAAGTTTTTCCAACATCGAAACTTGGAAAATTTCAGGTTGTATTTGATAACCAAAACTCAAGTACTGTTCGTTTTGCAATTGATTCTATTTGTAAAGGATTACCATTGTCTAAAAAGCTCTACGCTCAAAACAATAATCTTGAAGTAATTGATTTTGTATCAAAAACACCGAATGCAATTGGAATTATTGGTGTAAATTGGCTTGGAAACAAAAAAGACACAACGAATCTTTCTTTTAAAAATGAAATTAGGGTAATGGCTGTAACATCAGAACCTGAAGCAACGGTTCAAAATAGTTACAAACCTTTTCAAGCGTATTTATTTTATGGATATTATCCATTAACACGCACAGTTTATGTTATTGTGAATGATCCTATTGGCTCACTACCTTCAGGTTTTACATCATTCTTAACATCATTCAGAGGTCAGCTAATAATAAAAAAATCCGGACTTGTTCCGGCTACTCAAACAGTTAGAGTAGTTCACATAAATAATAACTAAATTACTTATACAAATCAAGCTACATGAAACGTAACTTTTTATTTATTTTATTGACTTTTATTGCAATTAGCTTAACAGCAGCGGAAAAAGCGCAAGGTATTGCATATTATAAAGCTGGTTTTCCACAAGTTGCAAAACCACTGTTGTTGAATCAATTTGCAACTGATACTTTAACCCGATCCGACGCTTGTTTTTATCTTGGCAATATTTATTTTAGTGAAAATAAACCGGATTCAGCTGCAATCTTTTTTAAAAAAGGATTAATTGGCAAGCAGGTTAATGTTCTGAATACAATAGGTTTAGCAATGCTTAAAATTAAAGCAAATCCGAAGGAAGCTG
>CAIYTJ010000702.1 GCA_903929065.1 uncultured Bacteroidales bacterium
CGTCCAGCTTTGTAAGAATAGAATTTCCAACAAACTGATTAACAGCCATTTCATACAATTCAATTCCTTTTTTAATGGCTGATTTTTTGATTTTACAATTCTGAAACCAAACAAAAGAAGCCGACTCATCCATTGTTTGCAATAGATTTTTTAAGATTTCAATTCCTTTCAGTGACTTTGAAATAGTGTATGGCGAAAGAAAATCGAAACAAATTAAATCTGATTTCAGGTCATCTTTTCGCATATCGCGCTTCGGCCATTTTTGAACGTCGCGCATGGTTCCGGCGCTTTGAAGATTAATGGCCGGAAGCAACGTACTTTCACCATCATTTTCCATCAAATATGAAAACGGCAAATCTGAAAGATCCGGATTTCCTTTATGTCGTCCCAAAACGACTGAAAATGCACCAATCCGTGCCGGCCACATGATATAAGAATTGCTCGAAGTTTTTACGCCCCGCTCGGTAATTCCCTGATGTACAGGACCAATCTTGTACATATGATTGCTAAAATTCGTTCCGCTTCCGGCATTCATAAACGAATACAAAGCGGTGAGCATCAAAGTTGATTTATGATGTGTAACTGTGTATGGACCGGCAAAAATTGACACCGCTTCGCCGTGAAGACCCTGAAAATTGGCAAAAAGCAACGAATCAATTGCAGAAAATTGTTTTCCTATCACACAACCTTGTCCAACGAAGCAACGAGAAATCATGGCTGCTTCTGTGACTGAACTACCGGATTGAATGATAAAATCATTACATTGAACTCCTGCTCCAATGTTAACAGGAGCGTTTTCATTGCTGACAATTGTTCCATTTTCGAGCAAAGTAACCCCATCAAGTTTTGCAAAATCACCCACGCGAACATTTTTAATTTGTCCGCAATTTACAATCTGAACATTTTTTCCAATTACTCCGGTTTCCGAAAGTTGCAATTTAGAATAATGTTCAACAATACTTTCCAATACACTGGTTAGTTCAGTATGTTGCCGATAAAAAACACACAAAAATGCGAACTGCGAGGTTAGATTTTCGAACATCGATATTTCGCGTGCTCCATTTTCAATCATTACAGCCACCTTAACTCCATTGCCAAAAGAACTTAGCCCATCAACCACCAACAGGTTAACATTTTCGATATATGCACCATCTTCAATGTTGTAGTTTGCAATATAGTTGTTTATCTTGTCAATAAATACATCGTTTCCAATCGTACAATTGTGCAAAACCGAATTATAAATGCCGGAATGTTTTTTTATTCCACCTTCTTTTTCGAAAACTTTTTCATACGTTCCAAGGAAAATATTTCCAGAAAAGTGAACATTTGAAATAAAACTCGGAGAAAAATTTTCGGAAACCATCACATTCTTCCAGTTTTCGGCTGAACAGCCATAAACGGTAAGTGTTGCAATTTCTTTGTCGGTAAGCTGACGGTAATTTGACATAATCAAAATTTATTTTATTGAAAATCAATCATCAATCTCTGTGTATTGTTGAAAAAGGAAATCATTATACGGATATCGTTCTACATGAATAGCTTTGATTTTGTCATATAATAATGCCCTTAATTGATCGATATTTTGCTTTTCACGGGCGGAAATAAAGATACAATTTTCATGCAGCTTGCTCATCCATGTTTTTTCCAGTTCTTCCAGACTAACATTTTCTCGTTTTACCGGCGATAAATCATCATGGTCTTTTGGTGTATGTGAAAATGCGTCAATCTTATTGAATATCAGAATCATTGGCTTTTCCTGCGGATCAATTTCTTTCAAAGTCTGATTTACCACTTCGAGCTGCTCTTCAAAATTCCCATGCGAAACATCTACAACATGTAACAATAAATCCGCTTCACGAACTTCATCGAGTGTGGATTTGAACGATTGAACCAAATGATGCGGCAACTTACGGATAAAACCAACTGTGTCGGAGAGCAAAAACGGCAAATTATCAATAATCACTTTCCGAACCGTGGTATCAAGTGTTGCAAAAAGCTTATTTTCTGCAAAAATATCAGATTTGCTAATCAGATTCATTAACGTTGATTTCCCAACATTCGTATAACCAACCAATGCAACCCGCACCATTTTGCCACGGTTTTTGCGTTGAGTTGACATTTGCTGGTCAATATCTTTCAGGTTTTGCTTTAACAGCGAGATTTTTGTGAGAATTATCCTGCGGTCGGTTTCAATTTGTGTTTCACCCGGTCCACGCATCCCGATTCCACCTTGTTGACGTTCCAGGTGAGTCCATAGTCTTGTCAAACGTGGTAATGAATATTGTAACTGAGCCAGTTCCACCTGTGTTTTAGCACTTGCCGTTTGTGCACGTTTGGCAAATATATCCAGAATCAGATTGGTTCTGTCCAAAATAAGCACTTTCTATTCAGCTTCAATATTACGTAACTGCTTGGGAGACAACTCGTCATCGAAAATGACCAATCCAATTTCATTTTCCTCAATAAAAGTTCTTATTTCAATCAATTTACCCGGACCGACATAGGTTTTGGGGTTTGGATATTCGAGTCGCTGAAAAAATAATTTTTCCGGTGAAGCTCCGGCAGTTTCGGCCAAAAATGCTAGCTCATCGAGGTATTCGCGGGCTTTTTCTTCGTTTTGAGCCTGTGTAATGACACTGACCAAAACGGCTTTTTCTTCATATATTTCAGTTTTCATTTTAATTTTCTTTGAATAAAGGTTTGGTATACAATATATTTCAATTAGGATTAAATTAGGCACATAATTGAATTCGACAAACTTATCAAGTAAGTCTTTTATTTAGCAAAAGTACTACTTATTTTATTAATGCACATTTTCCAACCTCTAAAATTATTTTCTTTGTCAGAAAAATTGGAATGATAAATGAAAAAAATTCATAGTAAAGATATTATTTTATGCTTTTTTTCCGTTTAGTGTGGTAGAATTTTAAATTTTCAATAATTCAGTTGGTAAAAAAAATGTATCTTTGACTGTTTTTTTGAGAATTGGGATACAAATATTTCTCAATTTCATTTACACTTCAATTAAAAGAACTAATGGTAAAAAAATTTCAGATAGTTTTCCTATTTATAACAACCTCATTATCTGCATTTTCACAAGCCGGAACCGGAGTTTATCAATTTCTTGATTTGCCTGTTTCTTCCCGCTTGGCTGCACTCGGAAGTTCAAATGTTTCGCTTCGTGACAACGATATCAATTTTGCCTTTGGAAATCCCGCACTCCTTACATCCGAAACGAGTAATACAATCGGCTTAAGTATGTCTTCCTATCTTTCTGATATAAAATTCGGCACTGCTGTTTATGGAAAAACATTCGATAAGAAAAATTATTTAGCCATTGGAATTCAATATATTGACTACGGAAAATTTATATATGCGACTGATATACCTATTACAGATTTTGATAACCTGACTTATTTTACGGCAAAAGATATGGCTCTGAATATCATGTATGCCCGCCCAATAACGAATCGAATCACTGTTGGAGCAACTCTTAAAGCAATAAACTCGGTTTATGAAACATATACAAGTTACGGTTTGGCCATGGACGCCGGTGTGAGCTATAGCGATTCGGCCAGTCTTTTTTCTGCCGGTTTGGTTTTTAGAAATATGGGAACGCAGCTCAAGGGATATTATTCCGACGAAAGCGGACAACACCTTGAACCACTTCCATTTAACATACAATTAGGTGTTAGCAAGAAATTTGCTCATGCACCATTACGTTTTTCATTGACACTGACAGAACTTCAACATTGGGATTTAGGTTACCAATCAACCAATCAACCAACTGATAATCTGACATCTACTTCGTTGACACCATCAACAACAAAAAGTATCGGATTTTTTGACATGGCTTTCCGCCACACCGTTCTAGCGGTTGAATTTGTTCCTTCCAAAAACTTTTATTTAACGGCAGCGTACAACGATCGCCGTCAGCAGGAAATGAATATGACCGGATTCAAAAGCATGTCGGGATTTTCATTTGGCGGTGGAATAAAACTTTATAAATTTCATGTCGGCTTTGGTATGACACAATTTCAGATTGGAAATACTGCATACGAATTCTCCATCAGCACATCCCTTAACGAATTCAGACTGTAAAAATGAATAAAATTATTGTTGCCATTGACGGTTTTTCGTCATGCGGTAAAAGCACAATGGCCAAGGAACTGGCACGTGAAGTTGGTTATATTTATGTTGATTCCGGTGCCATGTACCGTGCCGTTTCGCTTTTTTGTATCGAAAACGGTTGGATGACAGAAACTGACATTAATGCAGTTGAGCTTGAAAAACACATTTCTTCCATTCGTATTGAATTTAAAACCAATGCCGAGGGCAAATCCGAAACGTTTCTGAATGGAAAAAATATCGAAAATGAAATCAGAACACTCGAAGTGGCAAACGGTGCCAGCCGGGTGAGTACATTGGGATTTGTTCGTCGCGAACTGGTTCGTCAACAACAACTAATGGGAATTGAAAAAGGCATCGTGATGGACGGTCGTGATATCGGAACGGTGGTTTTTCCAACTGCTGAACTGAAAATATTCCTGACTGCTTCCCCTGAAATCCGTGCACAACGGCGATTGGATGAAATGGCTGCCAAAGGTGAAAAAGCTGATTTCGAAGAAGTGTTAGCTAACGTAAAAGAGCGTGACGAACGTGACCAAAACCGGACTGAAAGTCCATTACGCAAAGCAGACGATGCTATAGTAATTGACAATTCAAACCTGAATCGCGAAGAACAACGGGAGATTTTACGAACTTTGTTCGATAAAAGAACGTTAGAATAGTTTATATATTTATGATTTTTGATTGATGATTTCCGATTGACATTTTATCGTTTGTTGATTTGCAATCTAACATCATAAATCATAAATCTAAAATAGTCATTGTGCTTAATATTGAAATTGATAAAAAATCCGGATTCTGTTTTGGTGTGGTTAACGCCATTTCAAAGGCCGAAGAAGAATTAGCCAAGGGAGAAACGCTTTATTGTTTGGGCGACATTGTTCATAACGGTCAGGAAGTGGAACGCCTGAAGCAAATGGGGTTGATAACTATCAATCACGACCAATTTTCTAACCTTCACAATGCCAAAGTTCTGCTTCGGGCACATGGCGAACCGCCACGAACTTACGAAATTGCCAAAGAAAATAATCTCACACTGATAGACGCTTCCTGCCCTGTGGTGCTAAAACTGCAATCGCGGATAAAAAAAGCTTATCAAAATGCACCTTCTACGGACACTCAGATTGTTATCTACGGAAAGAAAGGTCACGCCGAAGTAAACGGATTAGTCGGACAAACTGATGAAAAAGCCGTTGTCATTGAAAGTGAAGCTGATTTAAATAAACTCGATTTCACAAAAAACATCCGGTTGTTCTCTCAAACCACCAAATCGCTTGAAGGGTTTAACCATTTGGTAGAAACATTATCAGAAAACATAAAAAATGATGCAGATTTTGAATTTTCTGATACAATTTGTCGTCAGGTTGCTAATAGAATTCCAAATATCACTACCTTTGCAAAGAAAAAAGATATAATTATTTTTGTTAGTGGAAAGAAAAGCTCGAACGGAAAAGTGCTCTACGAACACAGCAAAAAGATTAATCCGAATACTTATTTTGTTTCAGAAGCTGAAGAAGTTGTGAATCTGAAACTCGACTTGACTAAAAAAATCGGTATTTGCGGTGCCACATCTACTCCACGATGGCTTATGGAAGCAGTGGCTGATAAATTAAACGAAATGGCATTAGCTCAAGAGATTAAATAAAGGTAGTTTTTAGATATTTAAAGGTAAAAGGATGAAATACGAAATTAAATGCATTGGAGTACTTACTTCCGGCGGTGATGCACCGGGAATGAACGCGGCCATTCGCTCAGTAACCCGCGCCGCCATTTTCAATGGTATCCGCGTAAAAGCAATTTACAGAGGTTATAAAGGACTTATAACCGGTGAAATTAAAGAATTTCAAACACAAAATGTCAGCAATATAATTCAACAGGGCGGGACAATTCTGAAAACTGCCCGTTGTATGGAATTTCATACTCCCGAAGGCCGCAAATTGGCATACAATACAATGAAAAAAGAGGAAATAGATGCATTGGTTGTAATTGGCGGGGATGGAACATTTACCGGAGCCCGTATTTTTGCTCAGGAATTTAATGTACCGATTGTCGGACTTCCGGGAACCATCGACAATGATTTATACGGAACCGATTCAACAATTGGGTACGATACCGCTTTGAATACCATTATTGAAGCCGTTGATAAAATCCGTGATACCGCTTCGTCGCACGAAAGGCTATTTTTTATTGAAGTTATGGGCCGTGATGCAGGTTTTCTGGCATTGAACAGTGCATTAGCTTCAGGTGCTGAAGCTGCTATTATTCCAGAACGCGAAACGAAAGTCGACCAATTGGAAGAGCTTATAAAAAACGGTTTCCGTAAATCAAAAAACAGCAGCATTGTAATTGTAGCCGAAAGTGATATTACAGGGGGCGCAAACGGGCTTGCTGAAAGAATGAAAGTTGAACATCCCGAATATGACGTGCGTGTAACCATTCTAGGTCACATACAACGCGGCGGTTCTCCAACTGCTTACGACCGCATTTTAGCCAGTCGAATGGGTGTTGCGGCTATTGATGCATTGATGGACGAACAACGCAGCATTATGATTGGAATAGTGAATGATATCATTGTTCATGTTCCTTTTACCAAAGCAATAAAAGACGATAAACCAGTAAATGAGAATTTGCTGGGCGTACTTCAAATACTCTCCATATAGTTTATAGTCCATAGTTTATAGTCGATAGTCTGTAGGTTCAGGTTGTACTTAATTGACAGATTAATGACTATAAACTATTTACTATAAACTACCAACTAATCATGATTTCAATATTATTTGTTTGCCTTGGAAATATCTGCCGTTCACCAATGGCAGAAGGAATTTTTCTGAAAATTTTAGAACGGGAACATGTTTTAAACCGGTTTGAAGTTGATTCTGCAGGGTTGCTGGATTATCATGAAGGCGAATTAGCAGATAGCCGCATGCGGTTTCATGCATCTAAACGTGGTTATAACCTGATTCATCGTTCACGACCGGTGGTAAAAGCCGATCTGGATAAGTTCGACTGGATTATTGGAATGGATGATCAAAATATCCGCGGGTTGAAACAGCTCGCATCAACCGCACAACTTTCCAAAATCCACAAAATGACCGATTTTTGCATTGAAATAAATGCTGATTTAGTTCCCGATCCTTATTACGACGGAGATCAGGGATTTGAAAATGTAATTAATTTACTGGAAGATGCCTGTGAAGGACTTTATAAAGCTATCATTGCCGGTAAATTGTAAATTCTGAATTGATAAAGCATTTCAAAAATCTCTCTTTTTTGCTCCTTGGCTTATTTTCCGTACCTTTGTGCAAAATTTGTATTCCGTTAGTTTGATGAATGAACTTGCAAAAGAAGAAGGAATGCAAGAATTATTCTATGACATTTGATAAATTAGATCTTATTGAGCCGATTTTAAATGCTCTCCAACACGAAGGTTATACCGAACCAACTCCTATTCAGGAAATTTCTATTCCCATTGTATTAAAAGGCCAGGATCTATTAGGATGTGCGCAAACCGGAACCGGTAAAACGGCGGCTTTTGCCATTCCAATTTTGCAACTTCTGGAGTTGAATAAAGGCAATGACCGTGCTCCACGAAAAACCAAAGCTTTGATTGTAACTCCAACACGAGAATTGGCCATACAGATTGGCGAAAGCTTTGCAGCTTACGGACGTTTTTTGAATTTACGACATACGGTTGTTTTCGGGGGTGTACCTCAGGGAAACCAAGTTGGTGCTCTGAAAATGGGCGTTGATATACTTATTGCCACTCCCGGACGACTGCTTGATTTGCAAAGTCAGGGATATGTAAAACTGAACGACTTAAGTATTTTTGTACTTGACGAAGCCGACCGAATGCTTGATATGGGTTTTATACATGATGTAAAAAAACTGATAAAGCTTATTCCGGCTAAACGTCAATCGTTGTTTTTTTCGGCTACCATGCCTGAATCAATCCGCGTGTTAGCTTCTACCATTCTTACCAAACCGGAAGAAGTAGCGGTTACTCCGAATGCAACAACTGCCGAAACCATTCAACAGGAATTGTATTTTGTAAATGCAGCGGATAAAAAAGATTTGTTGATTCATTTACTTCAGGATAAATCCATTAAAACGGCATTAGTCTTTACACGCACGAAACATGGTGCGGATAAAGTCGTCAAGCGCTTGGAAGAAATTGGCGTGCGCGCCAGTGCTATCCATGGCAATAAAAGTCAGCCGCAGCGCGAACGTGCGCTCGCTGACTTTAAAGCTGGTAAATTACGCCTTCTGATCGCTACCGATATTGCGGCACGCGGCATCGATGTCGATAATGTCTCGCATGTCATCAA
>CAIYTJ010000703.1 GCA_903929065.1 uncultured Bacteroidales bacterium
CACCAAAAATTTGATGCAATTTTATTCCTTTTAAGTGAAAAATAGCTGTAATAATTTCCATGTCTGTTACATCCTCAACATTTAAAATGAGTAAAACAGGGTCAAAGTCTCAACAACCCAACCGTAGGTTGGTATTACTTTTGCTTTAAGGCAGGTATTCATTTCAGCTAAAATTACCAATTTGTTTTGTCTTTTTCCTGTTTTCTTTTTTACCAGAAATGCCTGTGATTTTGAAGATTCCAATGAGTATTCTGGGAATATAATGTAATTGCAATCCCAACCTTATGTCGGGACAAGGCATTTTATCAGTATTTAAAGACTAAGCGTTGTGTAGCTATTTCTGCGATTAAGCCGGTGCTGCTTTAGCTATCATAACCAGTTCATTAAACACATCTTTTCCGGCTTTAATTGCCGTATCTATTATTGAACGGTTTACCGCAAAATCATCTGCACCTTCCTCTGATTTGAACTGACCAGATACTTTTTGTTTTACCTTTACATTTCTTACAGCCCTTTCACTACCATTGTTATCCGCAGGTACAAAAGCATGATAAAGAAATTGTAGAATATGTTGTTGAATTTTGGTAAGACTTTTTTGCAGTGTAATTGCTTTACTGTGGTCTGCAGGTATTGGTTGTTCTAAAACTTTTTGTAGCCTGTTTTCAAGTGCATCTCTTGCGGGATTAGGAAGAGGATAATCGATATCTTGAAGTTGCTCTTTAAGTTCTAATGCTTCTTTAACTATCACTTTTAAATCTGTTGCCCATTGACTGCCATGCAGTTGTTCTATATAATTGAGGTCGCGCAATAAATGTGCTAAACATATCTGGTGCTCTTTGGCTATGCATTTTAATTGTGCAGCCCAACGGTCACTTCCCAAAATAGTATTGGGCAAACCATCGGGAAAAGTCATTTCTATGGTTTCAAATCCTCTGCTTTTGGAATGAATAATGAAAGTAAGTTTATCATTTTGCCAGGTCCAGAACCAATGTTTTTTGCCATTTACTTTACCTCCTGTTTCATCGGAACCTGCATATTCGGCTTGTTCAATAGCAGCTTTAATTGCATTATAGACAGGACTCGCCTTCTCTGCAAAACGATGAACTATATTATTTAAAGTACCTTGACTAACAGGTAAATTCATTACATATCTGAAATACTCTGCCATGCGTTCATAAGGCATATATTGCCTGCTATGCATATAGACTGTCATAGCTTCTACATTACTGCCATATTGTATTGGTGCTTTAATCCCATTAGGAAAAGTACCTTCAGTAATATGTCCGCAACAACATGTTTTCTTATATACCCGATGCTCGGTATAAATAACTTGTACCGGTGGTATATCCACAACTTGTCTTCTATCCACAAAAATTTCTGGTACATCTGCTAAATCCATTCCACATTTGCTACATTTATAAGGAGAATATTTAACCACTACATCGGGTTGTTCCTTTATTTGAAGTGTATGTCCTTGATGACCCTCCTGTCCGCCTGGGTGATTATCACTTTTTTCA
>CAIYTJ010000704.1 GCA_903929065.1 uncultured Bacteroidales bacterium
AAATATATATGAACAGATTGGTAGTCACTTTGATTGTTTCTTTTGTCTCTCTATCTCAATTTTCAATTGCTCAACCTTTTAAAATTAGAGAAAAGTACGATATAACGAAAGATCGTTTGCTATATACAGTTGGTTATGCTCATCTTGACACCGAATGGAACTGGGATTATCCAACCACTATCAACGAACATATTCTTCAGACTATGACAGAAAATTTTTATCTTTTTGAAAAATATCCTGATTATGTTTTTAATTTCACCGGTTCCAGGCGATACGGCATGATGAAAGAATATTATCCGGAATTATTCAAAAAAGTGCAGGATTATGTCAAACAGGGACGCTGGTACGTTTCGGGTTCTTCGGTCGACGAAGGTGAAGTGAATATTTCATCTTCAGAATCGCTGGTACGTCAGATTTTATATGGAAACAGTTTCTTTAGGAAAGAATTAGGAACAGAAAGTGTGGATTATATGTTGCCGGACTGTTTTGGATTTTTGTATAATTTGCCAACCGTTTTCAATCATTGCGGTTTGCTAGGGTTTTCCACTCAAAAACTCACCTGGCGCTCGGCTGCCGGAGTTCCATTTAATGTAGGTGTGTGGAATGGTCCTGATGGAAAAGGCATTATTGCGGCATTAAACGCAACAGATTATGGAGGACATATTGAAAATCGTCTTGACAAAGATGCTAATTGGGTAAATCGTCTTGATGAGGACATGAAAAAAACCGGATATGCTTTCGATTACAGGTATTATGGTGTTGGCGATGAAGGCGGTGCTCCACGCGAAAACGATGTGAAACGTGTGGAAAACAGTCTTCGGAATCCAGATAGTAATTTTAAAGTACTTTTGACTTCTTCTGATCAGATTTACAAGGATATAACTCCTGAAATCAGGAAGAAACTTCCTGTTTATTCGGGCGACTTGCTTTTAATCGAACACAGTGCAGGGTCGATGACTTCACAGGCATATATGAAACGAATGAACCGCAAAAATGAATTGCTAGCCCAATCTGCCGAAGGGGCTTCGGTTATGGCTAATTTTCTTGCCGGAACAAATTATCCGCAGTATAAACTCAATAATGCCTGGAATCTGGTTTTGGGCAGTCAGTTTCACGATATTTTGCCCGGAACAAGTATTCCAAAAGCCTATGAATATGCCTGGAATGATGAATTTATTGCTGCCAACGGATTTTCGGAAGTGCTAAAAAATGGTGTCAGTGAAGTGTCAGGTCAATTAAATACTCAAACTCAGGGTAAAGCCATTGTGGTTTATAATCCGGTTGTAAAAACACGTGACGATATTGTAACCGCAGAACTCGAATATGACAAATTGCCTGCTTTGGTGGCTGTTTTCGATAAAAATGGAAAGGAAGTTCCTTCACAAATTATTGCTAAAGATGGATCTAAATTGACAGTTATTTTTGAAGCTCAGGTTCCGTCGCTTGGTATGGCTGTGTTTGATATACGTGAAAGTAATTCTGGTTCTTTTAAACCTCTTCTTGCTACAAACCATTCGCTTGAAAATGAGTATTATAAAGTGAAATTTGCTGTTAATGGCGATATTGAAAGCATTTGGGATAAAAAAGCGGCCAAAGAAATTTTGTCGAAACCGGCAGGACTTGAATTTCAGCAGGAACAACCCAAACAATGGCCGGCATGGAATATGGATTGGAAAGACCGCCAGAAACCTGCTATTGATTATATGAATAAGGATGCCGTAATTACTATTATTGAAAACGGACCGGTACGGGCGACATTGCAGGTGAAGCGAAAAGGGCTGAATTCTGAAATCACTCAACTTTTCAGCCTTTCAGTTGGCAACGCAGGAAAAAGATTGGAAGTAAGTAATAAAATTGATTGGCAATCGCGTGAAGTGAGTCTGAAAGCTGCTTTTTCTCTGGCTGTGTCGAATGAAAATGCAACTTACAATCTGGGTGTTGGAACCATTTCGAGAGGAAATAATAATGAGAAAAAATTTGAAGTACCAGCAAAAGAATGGATTGACATGACCGATAAGTCAGGAAAATATGGCGTTTCTATTCTTGAAGATTGCAAATATGGTTCAGATAAGCCGAATGATAATACGTTGAGGCTTACACTTTTATATACACCAAAAATTGATCCCGGATGGAGTTGGTTGACTTATCAGAGCACGCAGGACTGGGGAATACATGATGTAAAATACGCGGTTTACGGTCATTCTGGTGACTGGACAACTGCCGAATCGCCGTGGCAAGCTAAGTTTTTCAATCAACCCCTTATTGCTTTCGAATCTACTAAACATAATGGAAATTTAGGAAAATCGTTTTCAATGCTTCAAATTAATAATTCGCAGGCAGGTTTGATGGCTTTCAAGAAAATGGAACAGAGTGATTATTATCTGGTGCGTGTAAATGAACTTTCCGGCAAGGATTTGCAGAATCTGAAACTGACTTTTCCAGCAAAAATTGTTGATGCATATGAAGTTAACGGTCAGGAAAAGAAAATAGGTTCTATCTTGTTTAATGATCAAAATCTTTTATTTGGTTTAAGTCATTATACCATACGTAGTTTTGCTGTGAAAATTCAATCACCGGTTTCCACTGCTGAACGCACCACTCAAAAATCTGTTGGACTTCCTTATAATACTGATGTTATGAGTTTTGATACAAACAGAGATGATGGTAGTTTGTCGTATCGACAATCATTGCCAGCCGAATTATTGCCTGAAGTTATTGAAAGTGAAGGAGTTGGTTTTTCAATAAATAGTAAAACTGATGGTGAAAATAATGCAGTTGTTTGCAATGGTCAAACTATCAATTTACCGGCAGGGAATTACACAAAACTTTATTTGCTTGCTGCTGCTGATCAAAATACAAAAGGCATTTTTGCAATTGATGGACAATCAAAAACAATCAATATACAATCATGGACAGGTTATATCGGACAATTTTACAACCGTATTTTGAGTCGTGACAAGAACTCAGTGGTTGAAATGGATAAACCATTTGTAAAAACAGATAATATTGCCTGGTTTGCATCACATATTCATAATGCGTATCCATCTCGAAATGAGGCTTATCAGTATTGCTATCTGTACAAATATGAAATTGCAATACCGGCAGGTGCAAAAACATTAACCTTGCCGGATAACAAGAAAATCAAATTATTGGCTGTAACACTGGTTAATTCGGGTTCTGAAAATGTCATTCCGTTACAACCGCTTTATGATGATTTTAAAACCAATCCTGATTTCAAACTGAGAAATTAAATTGAAATTTTGGCAACTAAAAAAGCGCTGTATATTTTTGATATACAGCGCTTTATGTTTTTGCGGAGAGGGAGGGATTCGAACCCCCGGTACCTCACAG
>CAIYTJ010000705.1 GCA_903929065.1 uncultured Bacteroidales bacterium
AAATTAAACCATTTTCAACTTTTACAGTCTAATTATTGGTCATTTCAGTCTTAATTGATACCTAAAAACGATAAATGAAAAAAACACTTCCAACAAACAAATTGAATTTGGCATTACTTGGTTTGGCTGCGCTTCCGGTTGCTGCTCAATCAAAACCAAACGTTGTTTTCATCATGACCGACCAACAGGAATACCAAATGTTGAGTTGCATGGGCAATAAATGGTTATCGACACCGAACATCGATAGAATTGCATCGATGGGTTATCGGTTTGAGAATAATTATTGTGCCAATCCGGTTTCAATGCCATCACGATTTTCTTTATTGACAGGACATTACGCGTCGGAAGTTGGTGTAAAGGAAAATACAACCGCTTTTGACAAGGAGAAAGTTTTGAGAATAACATCAACTGACGCACTTGGAAATTTATTCCTGAAAGCTGGTTATCAAACGCTTTATTCCGGCAAGACGCATCTTTACGGCACGAAAGATTTAAAAGAATACGGTTTCACACTGACTGATTCCGATCCGTATGACGGTCCGGCAATTTATGCAGAGAAAATGCTCGCTGATTATGGAAAAGTGAAACAAGAAAAGCCTTTTTTCCTTTTTCTTTCATTCCTGAATCCGCATGATATATGCTACAAAGCCGGAATGGACAAACGTTTCCCTGATAATTTACCAGAAGCAAATGCTCATGAAACTGCCCGCTTAATTGCCTTACAAAAAACGCTTTCGCCCGAAGAATATAAAAAACAGATTCCTCCTGCACCAACCAATCTTGCGCCGATTAACGGTGAACTTCCTGACATGGTTTCTATGGCTGCTCAAGGCCGGCAATGGACTGACGAACAATGGGATTTTTACCGCTGGATATATTATAGATTGACCGAAAGTGTTGACCGTCAGATTGGTCGTGTGCTGGCAGCACTCGAAAAATCGGGTCAACTTGACAATACCATTATTGTTTTTACTTCCGACCACGGCGAAATGAATGAATCGCATAAACTGATTACCAAAAATGTGATGTTTGAAGAAAGCCAGCGCGTGCCGCTTATTTTTGCCGGAAAAGGAATCAAACCGAATTTTGCTGATAAAAAAACACTGACTTGCAACGGTTTAGACTTTCTGCCAACAATCTGCGATTTGGTTGGCATTCAAAGCCCAAAAGGATTGCACGGCGTTTCGCTGAAACCGTATTTGACTGGAAAAGGAAAAACTCCGGATCGGAAATTTATTATCACGGAAGATTATAATTCGGTTCAGATTCACGATGGTCGATACAAACTCACTATTTATGAATTACCCGGAAATCCTGAAATGCTGGTTGATTTAGTGGCAAATCCTTCTGAAACAATTAATTATGCCAATACTCCTTCGTACAATGATATTAAAGCAAAATTAAAAAGATTGTTGATGGAAGATTTGAAAAGTCGAGATTTACTGCCACTCAAAACTGATAGAACGATTCAAAATCTTCGTCAGATTGAGAAAGAAAAAGGAACCCGGAAAGGCGAACGTTCCAAATTGAAAGAAGATTTTGTAGATTAATTTAAATAGAAAGGTTATATATGAATTTCAAGGTATTAGTTTTTTTAGGTATATCATTGTGTGTTTCAGTTACAAATTTATTTTCTCAGGACAAATCGGGGAATCAACTATTTGTTTCATCGGTTTATGAATTGAAAGCAGCCATTGCGTCAGCTAAACCGGGACAAAGCATCGTTATGAAAGATGGGATTTGGAAAAATACAGTGATTGATTTTAATTCAACTGCAACTGATTCACAACCAATTACATTGTGCGCTCAAACTCCAGGGAAAGTAATTTTGAAAGGAAACTCAACACTTACATTTTCAAAACCTTATTTAATTGTTGACGGATTGGTTTTTAAAAATGGGAAAATTGATAAAGGTTCAGTAATCAATTTGAATTCAGACAGTTGCCGGCTAACAAACACGGCAATTATTAATTATAATCCGGATGATTTTAAAACTGGTTATTATTGGGTTTATTTTATGGGGAGTCATAACCGCATGGATCACTGCTATTTAACCGGGAAAAACAATATGAATCCGGTTGTACAGAATTTCGAGGAGAATGCACGTTATAATAAGGTTGACAGTTGTTGGGTGAAAGATATTCCGTATGTCAAACATGCCAATGGCCGGGAAATTTTCCGAATTTTTGGTTACGGACATGCTGACCAAACCGGAAATGATGGAGCTTATTTTACCGTTGAATATAATCTTTTTGACCATGCACACGGAGAAGGAACTGAAATTGTATCTTTGAAATCGAATTACAACATCGTCAGATTCAACACTGTAATAGCATCAAAAGGCGGTTTGGTAGGTCGCAGAGGTAAAAACAATACTTTTGAAGGAAATATCGTTCTGGGTCAAGGAATGGAAGGAAGCACCGGAATTAGGGTGGCCGGTTCAAACCACTTGGTTATAAACAATTATGTGGCTGATGTGGCTGAAGATGGACTTCGGTTAATTGCCGGAGAATATTTCGAAAAGAGTCTGACCAATAATTTTGCCCCTAAAAAGAAAGAATTACCCAAATATCTTCAGGTTAAAAATGGATATTTTGCTCAAAATACCATCGTAAATTGTGGTGGAAATGGAATTGATATTGGATATAATTATGAAAACCACTGGCCTGATTTACAAATGGTTTTATTGCCTGAAAACAATCGCTTAATCAACAATTTAGTTTTCAATTGCAAAGGAAATTCGATAAATGCAGCCGTTCAGGATAAAAATAAGCCGTTGGATATTTTTTCATTTAAACCAAATTATTTTCAGGGAAATGTAGTTTGGGGCAGTCCCGTTAGCATCACTCCAATTCCTGCCGGAATTCAGTCAGTAAATCCAAAACTCACTTTCGGAAAAGATGGCTTTTACCGACCAGAATCTGACAGTCCCGCTTCAGAAAACGGAGCATTGCCGCCTGCGAAAACAGATAATATATCAAGCCTTCAAAAAAATTTACATACACTTTCGACTAATGAAGTTGGCCCAAAATGGATGATGAAAAAATAATTTTAAAAAAATATTTATGAAAAAACTATTTCAAAACAGCAGCCTGAACCTGGCTTTATTAGGTTTGGCAACTATGCCCACAATTGCTCAGAAAACGGAAACAAAGCAAACACGTCCGAATGTATTATTTATTGCCGTTGATGACCTAAAGCCCCTCATTGCCGCTTATGGCGATAAAATGGCTATCACTCCCGGAATGGATCGACTGGCGAATGAAGGAATGGCTTTCCAAAACTGCTATGTTCAGCAGGCAATTAGCGGTGCTACACGTGCCAGTTGTCTGACCGGAATGCGCCCTGATAAAACAAAAGTGTGGGATTTAATTACCGATTTTCGTCAGGTAAATACGAATGCAGTAAGCTTGCCTGAATATTTTATAAAAAATGGTTACGAAACAGCAGCTGTTGGAAAAATTTATCATGTTGGAAGTGCCGGCCCTGGACACGATGCACCATCATGGTCAACTCCGTGGATTAACGATAAAGCCACAACTTATGTGAATTTCGTTCCCGAAAAAGGCAAAAAAGGACCTGCTGTTGAATGTGCCGATGTGCCAGACAACACCTATCAGGATGGAGTTTGTGCCGAAATTGGAATAAAATTATTGAATCAGCTAAAAGGAAATGGAAAACCATTTTTCCTTGCCGTAGGTTTTCACAAGCCACATTTACCGTTTGTTGCACCCAAAAAATACTGGGATTTATACAAACGTGACCAATTTAAAATTGCCGAATTTCAGCACAAAGCTGCCGGAAGTCCGGATTTAGCTTACCATGTTTCGGGCGAATTGAAAAGTTATACCGACATACCTCAATTCGACAGTTATTCGGAGCAAGAACTGGATCATTTACCGGTTGACAAGCAAAAGGAACTGATTCATGGCTATTACGCTGCGGCATCGTATATGGATGCTCAGTTGGTAAAAGTGCTGAATGAATTAGACCGTCTGAAATTGAGCGATAATACCATTGTGATACTTTGGGGCGACCACGGCTGGCATTTGGGCGATCACGGACTTTGGAATAAACACACTGATTTTGAACAAGCTACACATGCCTGTATGCTGATGCGTGTAAAAGGAATGAAACCGGGCATTAAACCACTGACTCAATGCGAATTTGTGGATATTTTCCCAACTTTGTGTGAACTTACCGGAATTCCGACTCCAAAATATCTTGACGGAATAAGTCTTGTTCCAGCCATGAAAAACCCAGCTTCTGAATTAAGAGAATATGCTTTCAGCCAATATCCACGCAAAGATGCCATGGGTTACACAATTCGCACCAAACGTTACCGTTACACCGAATGGATTGGCGACTTGTATTCGGCAGAATTTCCTTACAGTCAGGCAAAAATCGTTGCCAGCGAAATGTATGATTATGAGAAAGATCCATTAGAAACTAAAAGTTTAATTGGTGATAAAGCTTACGTGAAGGAAGAAATAATGATGAAAAATCTTTTCAAAGAAGCAATGGAGCGTGAGCACAATCAATATGCAAATTATTCTAAATTAGCAAATTGGCATGAGCCAATCAGTACAACTCCCGAGAAAAAAGGGAAAAAAATTAAGAAAGACAGAAAAAACGGTGATGTTGAATAGAAAACCGAATGAAAAAAATTCTGATTATATTATGTATTTTTAGCAGTTTGCTTGTATTTTCTCAAAAGGGAAATGCAGGCAAACTACTTTATTTCGATAATTTCAACAAGGATTTGTCCAACTGGAAAGTTGAATTTGAAATTCCAAAAACATCAAGCATTCAACTCGTTAATTCAAAACTTGATTTAATAAGTTCGCGTGGGGCTACCGTGTGGTTCAATCATAAATTATCCGGAAATATAATGATTATTTATGATGTTACGCTTATAGATAAAGGTGGAGAAATGGATCGTGTTTCGGATTTAAATGCTTTTTGGATGGCAAATGACCCCGCAAATGAAAATTTGTTTACACGAAACGGTAATTTTGCTTCGTACGATAATCTGGAATTATATTATGCCGGAGTTGGCGGGCACGACAACAAATTCACCCGTTTCAGGAAATATCACAGTAACGGCGATAAACCGGTTTTAAAGGAGTATACTGACAAGGAACACCTTTTGGTTGGAAACAAAAAATATTCAGTAAAGATTATCATAAACAATGGATTAATTCAGTATTATTTAAATAAAGATTTGTTTTGGGAATTGAATGATGAAACACCTTATAAATCAGGTTTTTTTGGGTTCAGAACCACTATAAGTCACCAACAGTTTGAGAATTTCAAGGTTTACCAATTATAAAATTTGATAAGATGAAAAATAACGAATTTCTAAAAGCTGCAGGTATTGTCGCAGCAGGTATGCTAACTGTAAATGCACACGCACAGACAAAAACCAATGCAAAAACTGATCAGAAAAAACCCAATATCATTTTCATATTAGCCGACGATTTGGGTTATGCCGAAATTGGGTGCAATGGTTCTGATAAATACAAAACACCAAATATCGACAAACTTGCAAGTGATGGTATTCGTTTTACAAATGCCTATGCTTCACCGTTGAGCGGTCCATCACGGGCAACTTTGCTATCTGGACGTTATGCTTTTCGCACGGGAGCTACTAATCAGGATGCCTGTTCTGAAGTATTTTCAGCTTCAGAAATGCTGATTCCATCTTACCTGAAACCAGCTGGTTATGTTTCGACATCTATCGGGAAATGGGGACAATTACTCCTCGGTCCGGCTGAGTTTGGATTTGATGACTACCTGCGTTTCTACGGAAGCGGTGTTTACTGGAGTACTCCCGAGAAAATTCAAAAATACAGATCAAACGGCAATGACCTGGTGTTGAAAGACAAAGAATATATGCCGGATTTGATGCACAAGCAATTGGTTGAATTCCTGTCAAAAAACAAAGAAAAACCATTTTTTGCTTATTATCCGCTTTCGCATGTTCACGGTGAAATTCGTCCAACACCTGACAGCAAATCAAATTCTGATAATTATGTGGACAACATTGTTTACATGGACAAATTGGTAGGAATGCTTCGATCTGAACTTGACAAACTAAAACTCAGTGAAAATACCATTTTGATTTTTTTCAGCGATAATGGAACTGCCAACGGTCACGCCGAGGCTGCCACTATTGGCGGTCGCAGATTGATTGGACAAAAAGGGAAAATGGAAGAAGGAGGAAGTCTTGAACCACTTATTGTTTATTGGCCAAACGTTACACCTAAAGGTAAGGTTTCTCATGATTTAATCAGTTCTACCGATTTTCTTCCAACTTTTGCCGAAATTGCCGGAGTTACACTGCCAAAAGATAAAATTCTGGATGGTCAGAGCTTCAATGCTCAAATACACGGTGAAAAAGGAAATCCAAGAACTTCATTGTTTGTGCAATTAGCTAATAATTATTGGGTTAGGAATGCCGGTTGGAAACTCAATCAGGATGGACAACTTTTTGATATGAGTAAAGCACCTTTTGAAGAAATTCCGGTTGCTGCCGACACAAAAAATCCTGCAGCTATTGCCGCACGCACCAGCCTTCAGGCTGAACTTGACCGATTGAATCCGAGAGGCGGTTATATTGATCAGGGCGATGGAACCGGCAGACACAGCAATAAAGATAAAAAAGCAGAAAAAAGAGAAATCAGAAAAGAAGCTAAAAAGAAACAGGCTAATTAAAAAATTATGAAGTTCAGCATGAAATCTTATCCATCAAATATTCTGGCATTATCCGGATTAAGTCTTTGTGCTTTAGCATTACAAGCTCAGAAAAAAGAAGCCAAAAAACCAAATATTATTGTCATACTGACTGACGATATGGGTTTCTCGGATGTCGGCTGTTACGGCTCGGAAATCAATACGCCAAATATCGATAAACTCGGCATGAGCGGCATTCGGTTTACACAGTTTTATAACACGGCTCGTTCAAGTTGTTCAAGAGCTAGTTTGCTGACCGGTTTGTATCCGCATGAAGCCAACATGGGATTTTTGTCGAATTATAATTTTTCCGAGCCCGGTTATGGCGACGATTTGAGCAAAAATTCCGTGACTTTGGCAGAAGTTTTAAAAACTGCCGGTTATTCCACCTATATGAGTGGTAAATGGCATCTCAGCAAAAATATTGAAGATGCGAGTGGCGATAAAAGCAACTGGCCGATGCAACGCGGTTTCGAGCGTTTTTTTGGTATTCTGAACGGTTCGGATAATTATTTTGACCCGGGTACTTTGATGAGCAACAATACTTTCATTGCTCCCGCCAAAAATTTCTACCTGACTTATGCCATTAGCGATACGGCTGTAAGTTATATACACAACCAATCGACAGAAAAACCATTTTTCATGTATGTAGCTTTTACAGCTGCACATTGGCCATT
>CAIYTJ010000706.1 GCA_903929065.1 uncultured Bacteroidales bacterium
AAATATTTCAACTAAAAACGTTTTTTTAATTCGTGAATAATTTGTATTTTGCGGTCGATAATTGAAAAATGAATTCTTTTTGTATAAGTATATGAGTTATCTCAATTTTGATAAGACTTTACTGGTTAATCTTGAAAAATCTCTTTCAAAAGAGATGATTCGAACTAATCGGGCAGGTGCTTACAATAGCACAACGTTAATTGATTGTAATACAAGAAAATATCATGGTCAATTGGTACTTCCACTTCCGGAGATTGACAATTTTAACCACGTTTTGCTTTCTTCGCTTGACGAAACAGTAGTTCAACATGGCGCAGAATTTAATTTGGGAATCCACAAGTATGAGGGAAATAATTTTAATCCTAACGGACACAAATATATTCGTCAGTTTGATTGTGAAGTTATTTCGCGTACAATTTACCGGGTAGGTGGTGTTATTCTTTCAAAAGAAAGACTGCTGGTTTCATTTGAACCACGTGTTTTGATCAAATATACATTGATGGAAGCACATTCACCAACCTTACTTCGATTCAAACCTTTTCTGGCATTCAGAAATGTAAACGAACTGACTTTACAAAATGATGTCGCTGATACTTCTTATCGGGAGGTTCCGGATGGAATTTCAATGAAACTGTATCAGAATTATCCAGATTTATGTATGCAGTTTTCAAAAAAAGTTACCTATACTCATATACCCGACTGGTACAAAAACATTGAATATTACAAAGAGCAGGAAAGGGGGTATAATTTCAAAGAAGATTTATTAGTTCCCGGATACTTTGAATTGCCAATCAAGAAAGGTGAATCTGTAATTTTCTCAGCAGGTATTACTAAGACTTCGTCAAAAAATTTGAAATCACTTTGGGAAGAGGAATTGACAAAACGGCATTCCCGCGTTGATATGTTCACTTGTTTGAAAAATTCAGCACAGCAATTTTATAAACGTGAAGGTGATAAGACTTATTTGTTGGCAGGTTATCCGTGGTTCAATTGTCGTGCACGTGATCAATTCGTGGCACTTCCCGGCAGTACATTGACTATAAACAGACTGGAGTATTTCGATGCAATTATAGAGACAGCAATCCCTGAAATTCTGAGTTTTATTGAAGGAAAAAGAACCGGTTTCAAACTTCATGGTATTGAAGATCCGGATGTATTACTTTGGTTTTTGTGGACGATTCAGCAATTCGCTCAACATGAATCTATGGCAGCAGCAGCCGTTAGATTTGAAGCAATTGCAAATAAAATTATTGCATTTATCCGCAAACATAATCATCCGAATTTATTCCTCCATAACAACGGCTTATTGTATGTCAATGGAAAAGAAAAACCTGCGACCTGGATGAATTCTCTTGAAAATGGTTTTCCAATAACGCCTAGAACCGGTTATGTTGTTGAAATCAATGCACTTTGGTTTAATGCGTTGAAGTTTACATCGCAACTTACCAGGCAGAACGGTCATGAACATGCTGCAGATTTGCTTGATTATCAGGCTGAGATGGCACGGGAATCATTTATTCATACTTTTTGGAACGGCACTTATTTATATGATTTTGTTGATGGAAATTACAAAGATCAGGAAGTGCGGCCAAATATGATTTTCGCAGTTGGATTACCTTTCTCACCATTAAATAAACAGCAGCAAAAGTCGGTTTTAGATATTACGACCAAGGAATTGTTGACTCCAAAAGGTTTGCGTTCGTTGAGTCCTAAAAGCGGATTTTACCGGCCAAGTTATGTTGGAGGACAACTGGAACGGGACCGGAATTACCATAATGGGCCGGTTTGGCCATGGACTTTTGGCGCATTTGTAGAGTCATATTTGAAAATATATAAACAAAGCGGCAAGTCTTTTGTTGAACGGATGATGATCGGTTTTGAGGCTGAAATGACCGAATTATGTATCGGTACATTGAATGAATTATTTGATGGAAATCCTCCATTTAAAGGACATGGCGGTATGTCATTTGCCATGAGTGTTGCGGAAGTTTTGAGAGTCTCTGAACTTTTGAAAAAATACGAAAACGAATACTACATGAAGGCATTAATGTTTGGTTGGGAATTTCCACCCCATATCCTGGGTGGTTTGGGAACAGCAAGCTACGGACTGACAAAAGGAATGTCGTTGCAGGATGATATGCAAATTACATTTGTAATTCCAAAACCTCATGGCGATGAAGATCAGAGTTTTCTGAAAATTGTCGGTGCATGTAATGTGCCGGTCGTTTGGAAAGAAAATAGCTGGGATTATGTAAACCAGCGAATAGGAAACATGATGAATCCAGATGAGTATTTTTGGTTGAGGGATGGCATAAAATACGATTACAGACGGATTTACACCAATGATTTAGGTTGTATTGACTTTTCAGGACGTTATCCGGATAATCTGATTGAAGAAATATCGAATTATGAAGCTGTGGCAAGTGTTTTGGCTCATCAACTTGATTTTGACATCATTCATTCGCATGACTGGCTCACCTATCCGGCCGGAGTTTTTGCAAAACAAATCAGTGGAAAACCACTTGTGATTCATGTTCATGCTACCGATTTTGACCGGAGCCGCGGGCAGGTAAATCCAACGGTTTATGGCATTGAAAAACGAGGAATGGATATGGCCGATCACATTATGACCGTAAGCGATTTGACACGGAATATTGTTATTGAGAAATATCATCAAGATCCACGAAAAGTGACAACCGTTCACAATGCAGTTGACCCACTTCCTAATATAGACTCATTTTCAAAAACTCCCCGAAGGGATAAAGTGGTAACTTTCCTTGGTAGAATTACCATGCAAAAAGGTCCGGAATACTTTGTGGAAGCGGCTAACCGTGTTTTACAAAAAACGGATGGAGTCCGTTTTGTAATGGCAGGAAGCGGTGATATGATGAATGCCATGATTGATCTGGTGGCTAAATGCGGTATTGCTGACAGGTTTCATTTCACCGGTTTTTTAAAAGGAAGACAAGTACACGAAATGCTTGCCGAAAGTGATGTGTATATTATGCCTTCCGTATCCGAACCGTTTGGAATTTCACCATTGGAAGCTATGCAGGTTGGAACTCCATCCATTATTTCCAAACAATCCGGATGTGCTGAAATTCTGACTCATGCTATTAAAACTGATTATTGGGATATTGATGCGATGGCTGATGCCATTTATTCAATTGTGAAAAACCCGGCTATGTATGAAAGTTTAAGCAAACTGGGTCTTGAAGAAGTAAATAATATTAAGTGGTATGATGCAGGATTAAAAGTTCGTTCCATCTATGAAAGTGTTATGTGATTAAATTACAATAAAATATATGAAGAACATTTGTTTTTATTTCCAGATTCACCTTCCATTTCGGTTGAAACGATATCGTTTTTTCGAAATTGGCAATGACCATTATTATTACGATGATTTTCAGACCGGCGAACGTATTGCCAATATGGTTGAAAACTCCTATTTAATAGCCAACCGGACGATTTCTGAGATGATTCGCAGTTCGAATGGAAAATTCAGGTGTGCATTCACCATATCAGGCGTTACGTTGGAATTATTGGAACAATATTCCCCGGAAACAATTGATAGTTTTAAAGAATTAGCCAAAACAGGAAGTGTAGAATTTTTGGCAGAACCTTACGCACACTCACTTTCATCGGTTTATGACCCGGATGAATTTGAACGTCAGGTAACAATGCATGCTGATAAGATTGAAGCACTTTTTGGAAAACGACCGACTGCATTGTTTAATGCCGAATTAATCTATTCGGATGAGATTGGCGAATTGGTTTCAAAAATGGGCTACAAAACCATGTTGATAGATGAAGCTAAACACATTATGGGCTGGAAAAGTCCGAATTACGTGTATAATCATTCCTACATTCCAAAACTGAAATTGTTAGTCAGAAATCATAAATTGAGTGATGATATGGCTTTCAGGTTTACAAATCTCAATTTAACTGCCGAAAAATTCATTAGTTGGATTACTTCGCTGCCTGAAAGTGAAACATTGGTAAATATTGGAATGGGATACGAAATTTTTGGTGTGGTTCAAAAAGCGTATACCGGAATATTTGATTTCATGAAAGCACTGCCTTACCATGCTATGGAACAGGAAATCAGTTTTGTTTTGCCATCCGAAATAAGCAAAAAAACAGATTCAGCCGGTGCATTACAGGTTCCATATCCGATAAGTTGGGTTGGAAATGATAAAGACCTGACCCCCTGGACCGGAAATGATTTGCAACAGGAAGCGTTGAATAAACTTTATGCTGTAGGTGAGCGGGTTCGGCTTTGCACAGACAAACCGCTTTTGCTGGATTGGCTGATTCTTCAATCGACTGACCATTTCAGGTATATGAGCCATAAAGATACCTTTGGAACGCATTATGAATCGGCATACGAAGCATTTATGAATTATATGAATGTGTTGGCCGATTTTCTGGAACGTGTGGATGCGCAATACCCCACAACGATTGAAAATGAAGAGCTTAATGAATTGCTTAAAACCATCAATCATCAGGAAAAAGAAATTGAAAAACTGGAAGATGAGTTGGCTAAACTGAAAGCAAAGAAAGCCAAAGTTGCAGAGAAGAAATAAAAATCAGAATCTGACTAAATAAACGGAAGTGCGATATTCAAATCAGAATACCGCACTTCTTTATTCTGACTGGCATGCAGAGGCCTTGCACCATTATCTTCTTTGTTGTTTCAATTTATTCAAGTACTTTTGTTTCTTAAAATCAGGAAGTCGTTTTATGAAGGACCATTTACAAGATAAGATTTTCACGATAATATCCGAAGCTGCAGACGAACAAAAACAGGAATGTTATGTGATAGGCGGCTTTGTAAGGGATATTTTTTTGAAACGTGTTTCGAAAGATATTGATGTGGTGGTAGTTGGAAGTGGAATTGAACTGGCAAGCCGTGTTGCTGAAAAGTTGGGGAAAAAGGCAAAGCTGACAGTGTTCAAGAATTACGGAACAGCCCAGGTGAAGTTGAAAGAGTTGGAAGTGGAATTTGTTGGGGCAAGAAAGGAATCGTACCAAAGGGATTCGCGAAACCCTATTGTGGAAGATGGAACATTGGAAGATGACCAGAACCGGCGTGATTTTACGATAAATGCACTAGCTATCTGTCTGAATAAAGAGCGGTTTGGAGAACTTGTCGATCCTTTTGGTGGAATGAACGATCTACACAATTTCGTTATCAGAACTCCGCAAAATCCTGATATAACTTTTTCCGATGATCCGCTTCGGATGATGCGTGGAATACGTTTTTCGGCTCAACTGGGATTTTTCCTTGAAACAAATACGTTTGATGCCATTGTCCGCAACAAAGAGCGGATTGAGATTATTTCGAAAGAGCGGATTGCCGACGAACTAAACAAGATTATACTTTCGCGCAAGCCGTCGGTTGGTTTTATTTTGCTGGAAAAAACAGGATTGTTAGATCTTATTTTCCCGGAATTGCTGGCGTTGAAAGGGGTGGAAACCAAAGACGGAATCGGCCATAAAGATAATTTTTATCATACACTGGCCGTGTTGGATAGCCTGAGCAAACACACTGATAATTTGTGGTTACGCTGGGCGGCATTGTTGCACGATATAGCAAAACCGACCACAAAACGCTTTGATAACCGTGCCGGTTGGACTTTTCATAATCATAACTTTGTGGGTGAGAAAATGATTCCGGAAATTTTCAAACGAATGAAATTGCCCACCAACGAGAAAATGAAGTTTGTTCAGAAAATGGTCACGCTTCATATGCGTCCAATTGTGCTGAGTGAAGCTGAAGTAACTGATTCGGCGGTTCGCAGGTTGTTGTTTGAAGCTGGTGATGATATTGATGATTTGATGAAACTGTGTGAAGCCGATATTACTTCCAAAAATCCGGATAAAGTAAAAAGATTCCGATCGAACTTTCAGTTGGTTCGGCAGAAACTCAAAGAAATAGAAGATAAGGACCGGGTTCGAAATTTTCAACCGCCCATCAGCGGTGAAGAAATAATGAAAACGTTTAATCTGCCGGCTTCTGCCATTGTTGGTGAAATAAAAATGCGGATTAAAGATGCCATTCTGGATGGTGAAATCCCGAATGAATATGAAGCCGCAAAGACATTTATGTTTGAAATAGCTAAAGAACTCAATCTCGGTAAATAATCAGGTTTCTCTCTGGCTTTTAGCCTGAATAAATAGATTCAAATTTAATACAACAATAATATGAAACGTCTAATCCCAATTTTTATCAGTATGGTTTTATTGTCAAATCATTCTAATTCACAAATAATTTACCCAAAAACGGCAACAGGAGATGTGGCTGACACATATTTTGGAGTAAAAGTAAATGATCCTTACCGTTGGTTGGAAAATGATACATCCACAGCAACTTCCGCCTGGGTGAAGGAAGAAAATAAGGTTACTTCCAATTATTTGTCACAGATTCCATTCCGGAATGAGTTGAAAAAGCGGTTGACTTCCCTGATAAATTACCCTAAATACGGTTCTCCATTCAAAAAGAACGGAAAGTATTTTTTCTATAAAAACAATGGATTGCAAAATCAAAGTGTACTTTACCAACAAAAAACACTGACATCCGAGCCGGAAGTTTTATTAGATCCTAATACGCTTTCTGCCGACGGAACAGTTGCATTATCTCATCTGTCCTTTTCGAAAGATGGCAAATACATGGGTTATTCCATTGCGCGGAGTGGTTCGGACTGGAATGAAATCTTCGTGATGGACGTTGCCACCAGGCAATTATTGACCGATCATATTAAATGGTCGAAATCTTCGGGCATTGCCTGGCAGGGAAACGGATTTTATTACAGCGCTTACGATGCACCCGTTGCCGGAAAAGAATATTCCAATAAAAATGAATACGAAAAAGTGTATTATCATACCGTTGGTCAGGAGCAGAATCAGGATAAACTGATTTACGAAGACAAACAGCATGCTCTCCGTGAATGTTATGCCAGCCTTACCGAAGATGAGCAATTCCTGTTTATCTCGGTTACCGAAACAACCACTGGAAATTCTTTGTTGATGAAAGATGTGACTAAACCGAATGCCATATTTACTGAACTGGCACCGGGTTTTGAGAATGATTATTCTGTTGTTGACCATGTGAATGGTAAATTGTATGTATTGACCAACTGGAAAGCACCTAAAAGCCGCTTAATGGAAGTCGACCCGGCCAATCCGGCACAAAAAAACTGGAAGGAAATTATTCCGGAAACAGAAAACGTACTTGAAAGAGTGTCCATCATCGGCGGCAAAATCATTGCAGAATACATGAAAGATGCCTCGAATCACGCTTATGGCTTTGACTTAGCCGGTAAAAAACTGTACGAAGTAATATTGCCAACATTGGGTTCGTTGGGTGGTTTCTCAGGTGACAAAGATGATCCGGAAGCGTTTTATGTATTTACGTCGTATACATTTCCTCCAACAATTTACCGGTTTAATACCGATAAAAATACGTCAGAAGTATTTCGAAAGGCTGAAGTATCGTTTAATCCGGAGGAATATATAAGCGAACAGATTTTCTATACCAGCAAAGACGGAACAAAAGTGCCGATGTCAATTACCTACAAAAAAGGAATGAAACGCAATGGAAAGAATCCGGTTATGCTTTACGGATATGGTGGTTTCAATATTAGCATGAATCCGACTTTTAGCGTTATTCGTATTCCATTTTTGGAAAACGGCGGTATATATTGCGTGGCAAATATCCGCGGAGGTGGAGAATATGGCGAAAAATGGCACATGGCCGGTACTAAATTGCTAAAACAAAACGTTTTTGACGATTTTATTGCAGCGGCAGAATACCTGATAAACCAAAAATATACCTGTTCCGAAAAATTGGCTATCGATGGAGGTTCCAATGGTGGTTTGCTTATTGGCGCATGCATAACTCAACGTCCCGATTTGTATGCTGTAGCCATTCCGGAAGTGGGTGTGCTTGATATGCTTCGTTACCACATGTTCACCATTGGTTGGTCATGGTCAAGCGATTACGGTACCAGTGAAGAAAGCAAGCCAATGTTTGAATACCTAAAGGGTTATTCTCCATTACATAATATTAAAGCAGGCGTGAAATATCCCGCCACATTGGTTATGACTGGTGATCATGACGACCGGGTAGTTCCGGCGCATTCATTCAAGTTTGCCGCTACGTTGCAAGCAGCAAATGCAGGAACACATCCCACTTTGATTCGCATTGATTCCAAAGCCGGGCATGGTGCCGGAAAACCAATCGGAAAGGTGATTGATGCCCAAACGGATATGTGGTCGTTTGTGATGTTCAATTTAGGAATGAAACCAACTTTTTAATTCATAATTCACAATGTATAATGCATAATTTCTGAATTATTCGGGTGAAAAGTTTGGCAGATGTTCTAAAATAACTATCTTTGCACCGCTTTAGAAAAAATGGCGAGATAGCTCAGTTGGTTAGAGCGCATGATTCATAATCATGAGGTCGCGAGTTCAATTCTCGCTCTCGCTACGCAGGCAAAAAGGAAGTTCAGTGATGAGCTTCCTTTTTTTATGTTGGTTTGAATCCTAATGATTTCTAAAAAATCACAGACAAATGAGGGATTTTTAGTAAGTTTGCAAGCTAAAATTGAAGGATATTATTTATAAAACATGGAAATTAATCAAGCCAAGAAAGATTATTGCGAACCAATGCATACCTGCGAACATATTTTGAATCAGACCATGGTTCGGATGTTTGGCTGCGGACGTTCGATGAATGCGCACATTGAGAAAAAGAAATCGAAATGTGATTATTTCCTGAATAAAATTCCTACCGAAAGCCAAATTGCCGAACTGACTCACAAGGTCAACGAGATAATCAACAGTCATTTGCCTGTTTCAATTGATTTTATGAACAGGGAAGAAGCCGCCAAACTGGTTGATTTGTCCAAACTCCCCGCTGAAGCTACAGAAACCCTGCGGATTGTGCGAGTCGGGGATTATGATGCCTGTGCTTGCATTGGCCAGCATGTGGAAAATACATCCGAAATAGGAACGTTCGAAATTATCAGCCACGATTTTGAAAACGGACGGTGGCGCGTAAGGTTTAAACTGATAAATAACCCCTAACCCCTAAAGGGGAATTCCATATTCCATGACTAAAAGAATTAAGAAAGAAAATACAAACTCCAAAGCCCCCTTTAGGGGGTGGGGGGTAGCTCGTATATGGAAATTTATCCGCAATGCATTTCTTGCCTTTATCATTATAAGTATTAGTTGGGTGGTGATTGCACGTTTTGTTCCGGTTTACCTGACGCCCCTTATGGTGATTCGTTCCGTTGAATCCATCTTTAAAGGTGAAACGCCCAGGAATAGTAAAAAATGGGTGTCGATCGATCAGATTTCACCCAATATGGTTCAGGCGGTAGTAGCTTCAGAAGATAATTTGTTTCTCACTCATCATGGTTTTTCTTTTGATCAGATTGCCAAAGCGTATGAGCATAATCAAAAAGGCAAACGTATCCGGGGCGGAAGCACCATTTCGCAGCAAACAGCCAAAAATGTGTTTCTTTTCCCTCAGCGTTCGTATATCCGTAAAGGGCTCGAAGCCTATTTTACGGTGTTGATAGAACTGATCTGGTCGAAAGAACGAATCATGGAAGTATACCTGAATGTAATTGAAATGGGTGATGGAATGTATGGCGTGGAAGCTGCAGCACAGGAACATTTCGGTGTAAGCGCTGCACAACTAAGCCGGAACCAGGCCGCCTTGATTGCAGCATGCCTGCCAAATCCCCGCCGGTTTGATGCCGGTCATCCCTCAGGGTATATATCCCGAAGAAAAGACCACATTGTCGGGTTAATGAGTAAGATAGGTCCGGTCAAATTCGGAACTGCACCCGCTGCACCTGTAAAACACCGACATAGGAAGAGAAAATAATTTTAAATTAATTGTTTAATGAACAAAAATATTCAATACCTCGATTGGGGCCTGACCGAATACAACGATGCATGGGCCAGGCAGGAAGAATTGTTCAACAGTACGATCGACCGGAAACAAAAGGGACTCGAAACAGACAATTACCTTATTTTCTGTGAGCATCCACATGTCTATACCCTCGGTAAGAGCGGCGATGAACACAATATGCTGCTCAATTATATCCAGCTTCAGGCCAACGATGCCACTTTTGTCAAGACAAATCGTGGGGGTGATATCACCTATCACGGTCCGGGGCAGGTGGTAGGGTATCCTATTTTCGATCTGGCCAACTTCAATCTCGGTTTAAAGCAATATATCCATCATGTGGAGGAGGGCATTATTAAAACGCTGGCCTTGTATCACATTGAATCCACCCGTCTCGAAGGTGCCACCGGTGTGTGGCTCGATGTGGGCAAACCGGGCTGCCGGAAAATCTGTGCCATCGGGGTGCGCAGCTCACGGTATGTAACCATGCATGGCTTCGCGCTGAATGTAAACACCGACCTCGCTCTTCCGATCTTATCAATCCCTGCGGTTTCGTGGATAAAGGCGTAACTTCCATGCAAAAAGAGCTGGAAACGAAGATAGATATGGAACAATTGAAAACCAACCTGTGCAACGAACTGGAAAAACTTTTCCTGAACGATTGACACCTTTTCCTAAACAACCAGAAAAGAATATTTAATCCAGCATTTCCAAGTGCCGACTATTTGTGTCCTTCATATAATCGCCCCGGCGCAAAATAACACCCTTCTGACATTTATTCAAACGTATCTGCAGTAAATTCAAACGGCACGTACGATCGTTCGAACGCATCTGCAGTAAATTCGAAAGGCACGTGCGCTCGTTCAAACGCATCTGCAGTAAATTCGAAAGGCACGTGCGATCGTTCAAACGCATCTGCAGTAAATTCGAAAGGCATGTGCGCTCGTTCAAACGTATCTGCAGTAAATTCGAAAGGCATGTGCAGTCGTTCAAACGTATCTGCAGTAAATTCGAAAGGCATGTGCAGTCGTTCAAACGCATCTGCAGTAAAT
>CAIYTJ010000707.1 GCA_903929065.1 uncultured Bacteroidales bacterium
AAAACCGGTTTACCGTGGCTTGGAGCTTCGCTTAATCGTACATTACGGGTAATTACGGCATCAAAAACCATTCCCTGGAAATGTTTCCGTACTTCGGCATACACCTGATTGGCCAACCGCAACCGATTATCATACATAGTCAGTAGAAAACCTTCGATTTCCAGCGCCGGATTTAATTTGCTTTTTATTATTTTTATAGTATTCAGCAATTTACTGATTCCTTCAAGTGCAAAGTATTCGCATTGAACCGGAATAATCACAGAATCGGATGCGGTAAGTGCATTCACTGTAATTAATCCCAATGAGGGAGAACAATCTATCAACAGGTAGTCATAAAGTGGTTTGAGAGGCGTGAGAATATTTTTCATCACCTTTTCGCGATCGTCCATATTCAGCATTTCAATTTCTGCTCCTACCAAATCAATATGGGATGGCAAAACGAATAGATTCTCAACTTCAGTAGGATGAATGGCCTGAGTAGGTGGAACATTATCAATCAGGCATTCATAAATGGTAAATTCAAGCGTACGAATATCAATTCCTAATCCGGATGAAGCATTGGCCTGTGGATCAGCATCAATTAATAACACTTTTTTACCCAGCGAGGCTAACGATGCAGCCAGATTTATCGCAGTGGTGGTTTTTCCAACACCACCTTTTTGATTTGCTAACGAGATTATTTTACCCATTTTCTGAAATTATTATTGAATAGACAGTTTAAGAATTTAAAAACCGGTTATTAATACTTACCGTTTTCCTATCAATCTGAATGTCAATTTTTTGTTTAAAACAACATATTTCTATACTGAATGGCAAAGATAATAAAATTAATCCACGCATTCAAGTTGCAACTTGTTCACAAAATATAAATAAGGTTTTTTAAGGCAAACAGAAGTATAATCATGATTGCATACAGAACATATATTTCTCTATATCAACGTAAAACAAATCTATTTTATTGCAAGACTTTAATCAAAATGAAGCTTAAAAATCAATACTGTTTAAAAATTTGCTTATCTTTGCAACACCGGAGTTTAACCTGCAAGTTGCCGTTAAGTTCATTTCCAAAGAATTCTTTTTTCCTCAAAAATTTCTATATGAAAATCAGAAATTATCGAAATATTCTGTTCCCTGTTTCAGTGCTCGTGCTTATTGCGATTTCATTTTTCTATTTTTTTCGGATAGATCTTACCTCCGATAAACGTTACAGTATTTCCGATCAGACAAAAAATCTTATGGCAAAAGTTGATGAGCCGCTCAAGGTATCCATCTATCTGGATGGGTATTTAAATCCGGGATTTCAACGGTTGAAAAAATCAACCGGCGAATTATTGGACGAACTGGCAGTTTACAGCGATAAAAGTTTCGAAATCAATTATGTGAATCCTTCACTGGCTGATTCTCCTCAGGAACGCGAAAAAAAATATTCAGAATTACAAGCTGCCGGTTTCTCACCCACAGCTGTTTATGAACATGATAAAGAAGGAAAATCCATTCAAAAAGTCATTTTTCCGTGGATTGAAATCGGTTATAAAAACAAAAAGGTCCAGGTTTGCCTACTCAAAAACATTTTGGGCAATTCGGGCGAAGAAAACCTGAATATCTCCATCGAAAATCTCGAATTTGAAATAACAGATGGAATCCGCAGGCTGGTCAATACTGAAGTTTCGAAAATCGCTTTTATTGAAGGTCATGGTGAACTTTCCGAAGCACAAACATTTGACATCAGCAAATCGTTGAGCCGTTATTTTCAGATTGACCGGGGTATTTTGGCTACAAACGCTGACATTCTGAATCCGTATAAAGTAATTATCATTGCCGGACCGACCAAACCTTTTAGCGAATCGGACAAATTCATTATCGATCAATACATTATGAATGGTGGCCGGGTATTGTGGCTGATTGATGGCGTTCGGGTTGCCAGACAAAATCTTTCTACCATTGGACTTTCGCCGGCAATGGAGCAGGATGTAAATTTGAGCGATCAGCTTTTTCGTTATGGCGTTCGGATTAATCCGGTTTTGCTACAGGATGTCCAGTGTGCTTCGGTTCCGGTCAATGTTGCTCAGTCCGGAGCAAATCCGCAGTTTGAACTAACACCATTCTTTTTCGCTCCACTGCTGCTGGCATCGCCCGAACATCCTGTAACCCGGAATATTACCGAAGTTCGCTCCGAATTTTGTTCAGGAATTGATTTGGTTGGCGATAATAAGCAGGTAAAATACCAACTTTTATTGGCTACATCCGACAACACACATGTTATCGGAACACCTTCTACCATTGACTTGAATCAAAAAGTAAAGGCGAATGACAAAGCATATTTTAACCTGGCATATGTGCCGGTTGCCATTGCGATGGAAGGAAATTTTGAATCGGATTTTGCAAACAGAATGATTCCAAAAGAGCTGACAAACACGATGCCAATCAGAAAATTGAGCCCAAACACTCGTCAAATTGTGGTTGCAAATGCTGATATTATCCGAAATGAAATTTCAACAAAAGATAGTACCTCCATTCCGTTAGGATTTGACCGGTACATGAACCAACAATTTGGAAATAAAGACTTTATTCAAAATGCGGTGCTTTATCTGGCCGATAATGATGGTTGGATGCAATTACGTTCGCGTTCGCTGAAAATGAGATTATTAAACAAGAAAACTGCGAATGAAAACAGGCTCATAATACAACTGGCAAATGTGGTTATTCCGGTTAGTATCTTATTGATTTTTGGAATCGGATACCAAATTGTCAGGAAAAGAAAATATACAAGGAATTAAATGACAAATTTCAGGTTATTCAGACGATTAACCTGAATTTTTTATCCTCCAATTTCTTGGTAGTGCATTCCATATTTACTTTCAGCGCACAGCCTGTGCATCCACCGCATTTATCTGCAGGACTTGGTTTTTTAGTTAGGGTTTTATAAATTTTAAAAACCAAATAACCAAAAACAACTATTCCAATAATTATTACTATAATATTTTGCATAAAAACTATTTTTCAATTTAGTCACTATTAGGGTTTCGTTTATCCAAAAACCTGAAAGACGCCAAAAGCCATCAACCAAGCCAGCACTAAGCTATAACTTGTTGCAAATAAAGCCCATCCCCAGCTGTTTGTTTCATTTTTAATGGCCACAAATGTTGCCAGACATGGAAAATAGATTAAAACGAAAAGCATCATTCCCAAAGCAATAACCGGTGTAAATGATGATTTCCCATCCGGTTTTACTTCGGTTTGAAGCCGTTGCGTCAGCGAACTAATTTTTGAATCGCTATTTCCGGTATATAAAACACTAAGGGTGCTCACGACTATTTCTTTGGCAGCAACGCCCGACAACAATGAAACTCCGATTTTCCAGTCGAATCCGAGCGGAGCAATTGCAGGTTCAATAAAATGTCCAATCCGACCGATATATGAATTTTCCTGTTGGGCCATTTGTTGAGCAGCATTAAGTTTTGCCACATTTTCCGGACGTGGATAATATCCTAAAAACCAAACAATAATAGAGCCAATCAAAATGATTGTTCCCATTTTTTTCAGGTATTGTTCGCCTTTTTCCCAGGTGTGACTGACCATCGATTTCATGGTAGGAACCCGGTAAGGCGGCAATTCCATTACAAAAGGTGTTTCGTCTTTATTGAACATATATCGTTTCAACAATCGGGCAATAATCACTGCCAATGCAATTCCGGTCATGTAAATACCAAACAACACGATTCCGGCATGCGACGGGAAAAATGCACCCGCTAACAGCAAATAAACCGGCAACCTGGCACTGCACGACATTAGCGGATTTATTAAAATAGTTATCATTCGACTATTTCGGTTCTCAATGGTTCGCGATGCCAAAATGGCGGGTACATTACAACCAAAGCCCATAATCAACGGAATAAATGATTTACCGTGAAGACCCATTTTGTGCATAATTTTATCCATGATAAAAGCAGCACGGGCCATATATCCTGTATCTTCCATCAATGAAATGAAAAAATACAAAATCAGGATATTGGGCAAAAAGACAATTACACCGCCAACACCGCCAATAACTCCGTGAACCAATAAATCCCGTAACGAACCATCCGCCATATTATTCTGAATCAGATTTCCCAACCAGTTTACACCGGCACCAATCCAGTCTTTCGGATATTGTCCCAACGTAAATGTTGACTGAAACATAGTGAATATGAAAAGAAGAAATATCGGATAACCCCAATACCGGTGTGTTACAATTGCATCAATTTTCGAAGTTCGTTTATGCTTGTTTTTTCTCTTTCCGTCGATTAAAGTTTCCTTTAATGCCCCGGCAATAAATCCATATTTGGCATCAGTAATGGCCGATTCGGAATCCTCTTTCAATTCAGTTCTAATGCGTTTATTTTCCTCATCCCTGACTTTTAAAATTTCTTCCCTGTTTTTTAAACCATCAATAACACGTTCAATTTCAGGATCTTTTTCCAGTAACTTTATAGACAAAAAACGGGTTGAATATAAATCGCGTAAATCGGAATTCAGGGAAATAGGGATTTTTAAAAGTTGAATGCTTTTTTCGATTTCCGAGCCGTGGTTTATATGAATATGCCGGACAATTTCGTGAATCTTGTGCCTGCCTTCCAAATTTGAGATATTAGGCAATTTATCGTGATGATGATGAATTTCAATTTGGTGATGATAATCGTCAATCAAAGAATCTTCTTTAATAGTAGGAATTAAAATTCCCTCAGAATCAATCACTTCACTGCCTTCGTACAATTTTATGGCCATTCGGAATAACTCATCTATACCAATACTTTTCTTTGCAACTGTTGGTACAAATGGAATTCCCAGCAATTTTCCAAGCTTTTTGTAGTCAAGTTTATCTCCGCTTTGCTCAAATTCATCGTACATGTTCAGAGCCACAATTGTCCGAACATTCATGTCAATCAATTGTGTTGTCAGATAGAGATTGCGCTCTAAATTAGTGCTGTCAACCACATTGATAATTACATCAGGCATTTGTTCTGAAATATACTGACGAACATATTTCTCCTCTGGTGAATATGCAGACAATGAATATGTTCCGGGCAAATCAACCAACGTAAACGAATAACCCTGAAATTCAAAGTGACCTTCTTTCGATTCAACCGTCACACCACTGTAATTTCCAACATGTTCGTGTCCGCCTGCTGCAAAGTTAAACAAGGTGGTTTTGCCGCAATTTGGATTTCCAACTAACGCTACATTTATATGTTTACGTTGTTTCAATGCCATCCGGCGAACTTCTTCTTCATCAATAAAGCCGGTTTTATCTTCGTTAGCATATTTTGAGCGAATTGCTTCATCTTCACTAACCACTTCGATAAGTGCAGCTTCACTCCGGCGGAGCGAAACTTCATAACCCATAACACTGTATTTTATCGGGTCATTAAGCGGCGCATTCAATATTGATTTCACCACTTTTCCTTTCACAAAACCCATTTCTACAATGCGTTTACGAAAACCACCGTGACCCATCACCTTGACAATGGATGCTTTTTCACCAGTTTTAAGTTCCGATAATTTCATGCGTTCATTCTTTATTTTCAATATTTGTCGCATGGAACTCGCAAAAATATGGTCTAATTTATTAAGCCTATTTTAATGCTCGTTTCATTCAAATCTGTTATTATTATTTCGTTGCAAAGATACTTATTTATAATGATTCTACATAACTAAAGTTCAATAATAGCTAAAGAATTGTTCAATCCTGTTATTTTATCAAATCTTCAACCCTTTTGAGAAATTAATATTGCTTATTTATAATCAGAAAAATACACAAAAACTCACTCTATGGAATAAACTATGAAATCACTTGCCGAATAAAAATAAATATTCTTACTTTTACAGTCAAAACTGAAATCAGTTGACAGATTAAGCCATTTAAAAAAATTAAAAAACTATCATTCTAATCAGAACGAAAATGGAAAAACAAAGCATTTCTTTGAAAAAACTAAAAAACAGCAAATTATTTAAACAAATATCTTTTATTGGACTGGGTTTAAGTACAACCATTTGGTTTTTAGTTCGGGTTATTCCAAAGCCAACCCGTGCTACCTATCCTTGTATGCAAGCTTCCGCACCCATCATGTCTGCATTTGTAATTTATTTGTTGTCATTATTTGGAGGTGTAACTGCCTGGTTTAAAGCAAAAACATACATTAAAAGCAAAAAGTATGGTTTTGCTACTCTTTTTGCTCTTATCGCTTTGTTTTGCGCGCTGACTTTTACCATTCAGAACTCTGAAAAAATTTATTCACAGGTAGTTGCAGTTATTAATCCACCCAAAATGATGGTTGGCAAAAATGAACCGGTAGGTGTTGCCAAAGGAATTTTCCCCGGACGAGTGGTTTGGGTACACAATCCGGGAGTTTCAAATTGGGATGAAAAAACTGGTTTTTGGTTTGAGGACCGCTGGAATTCGCAAGAAAAAGCCAATCAGATGCTAACAAATTCGCTGACAACTATTTCCGGCAAAAAAACAGAAAAAGAGGCGTGGAAACAGTTATTTGTTTATTTCAACAAAACAAAAAATCGTGGAAATCAGGGTTATGCAAAAGGTGAAAAAATTGCCATCAAAATTAATCAAAATAATACTTATTCGCACGAAAACAGTCCAGAAATTAATGCTTCACCACAACTAATCTATGCTTTGATTAAAAGTTTAGTGAAAGAAGGAGGCATTCCACAATCAAATATCACCGTTTTCGATGCAAGCCGGTTTGTCACTGATTTCCTATTTAATAAATGTCATTCTGAATTTCCAAATGTTATTTTTGTGGATAATATCGGAGGTGACGGAAGAACAAAAGCTGAATACAAAACAGAAGTTATCCATTATTCAAAAGATAATGGGCGGCTGGCACGCGGAATCGCAAGCTGCGCTGTTGAAGCTGATTATTTAATAAACGTTGCATTGCTGAAAGGTCATGTCGGTCAGGGTGTTACGCTTTGCGGAAAAAACTGGTACGGTGCTACTGATATTAACAGCGATTGGCGAAAGAATGCGCATGACAATTTTGGTCAGGATCAGAAAGGCGGATTCAAATACATGACTTTTGTGGATTACATGGGTCATAAAGATCTGGGAGGTAAAACAATGTTGTATTTGATTGATGGATTTTACGGTGCAAAAGCGGTTAACGGTTTGCCAAAACCTAAATGGAATATGAAACCTTTCAATGGAAACTGGCCATGTAGTTTGTTAGCTTCACAAGATCCTGTTGCAATTGACGCAGTTGCTCTTGATTTTATTTCAAATGAATGGCCGGATGCCGTTGATATGAAATATGCCGATAATTATCTGTTGGAAGCTGCAAAAGCCAATAATCCACCTTCGGGAACGACTTATGACCCTGAAAATGACGGACCGAAATTAAGCAGTCTGGGAGTTATGGAACATTGGAACAATTCTACAGAAAAACAATATTCAAAAAATCTAAAGAAGAAGACTGGAATTGAACTCATTCGAATCAATTAAATTTATAAATTTCATATCTGACAAACAAAAAAGGTTCTCATTTCTGGTTGAAATGAGAACCTTTTTGTTATTCCAAGCTATCAGAATTTCATTTCCTGAATTTTCAATGCAATATTTCCTTTTACATTTGCCTGAACACGCACAGCTCCGGGAACTAGACTCAAGCTGGTTACAGTCAGATTATTTAGTTTCCCCTGAAGAGTCACTCCATCCATAATTGTATAATTACTAAGCATCTGATTTACCTGCGTTTTCATATTCTCCAGATTGCTTTTAATCGGATAGGTCAGATAAGGAGTCAATTGCTTTAAAATCATCCCATGAAGCAGCCAGCTTGCTGATTTTACCAGTGCATTCGAAGTTTTCACATCAAATTCAGGTTCGGTAATTTCAACAGCCAGTTTCTCAGGATTATAATTCAGATTTCCGGTGAAATAAATCCGGCCTTTCAATGAACCAATTACATCGGCAACAAAAACAGCTTTTCCTTCGCTTCCGAAAACAGAAATTTCAGTAATTGTTATCGTTTTGCCACTTTGTGTGAATGTTTTATTCAGCAATTGCTTCTTGGCCATATCGGCAATTTTATCAAAAGTAACATCAGCACCGATATTCAGATTAAATTGTTGTGGCGCTTTATTGACGAATTTAAACTGTGGTAAATCAACTGGAGGATTTGCATCCGGTTTTGCACCCATAAATGATTCAATTTGTGCATAAAGTGCAACAGCCATATTAAATTTATTTCCAACAGTAATAAAGGGAGAAACATAGACATCTTTCGGTGTGATACGAATCCAGAGATTATTTTCAGCACTTATCTCGCGGGGTTTCTGCGACTCAGTCCAGGCTTGTGAAATATATTTTTTCAGGTCGATTAATTCAGCCAATGATTTGTCAATCTGAGTTGAAATCAATTTATCACACTGGGAAAGTGCCAGACTTGCAATGGGTGTAACCGGTACATTTACTCCGACAACACTTATTTTTGGAGTTTCAATCCATTCATATCCCGAACTTGACGTTTTACAAACAAGTTTCCAGTTTTTATCAATATTCAGAGTAGTTTTATAGGTCAAAGCAATACTTCCGTTTGCTTCGTATTGATCTCCAATTACATATCCGAATTTCTCCACTTTCCAGGCAAATCGTGACCATACTTTTAATGGAACGCGATATTCAATCACGTTATTGTTGATGGAAAAGGTAAAATTCTGTGCTTTCCAAACCTTCACAGTAATGTCTTTATTTGACAAGTTAGAACCTTCAAAAATTAATCCACTCATTTTTTTATTAATTGAAGATTCGAGTTTTTTTACATCGAGTTCAACCTGCAAAGGCAACTCAGAAAGTGCAGGAGCCAGATTGGAAGGCAAATAGGATTCCTTTGGTTTTTCAATTTGTAATGTCTTACACGAACTGAAAATTAAAATAAAAACCGCCGAAGCG
>CAIYTJ010000708.1 GCA_903929065.1 uncultured Bacteroidales bacterium
AGACAGAGCCTGATATTTCGGATGAATTACCATTACCCAAAGGAAGTTCAACCACAAATGAAGCGAATAAAGAAGAATAAATAAAACATTTGGATTATGGCTCTGGAAAAAGAGTGTGATATTGTATTGCCGGTTATTTTTAAATATTATATCAAAGGCAATGTACCGGAGATACAGAAAATACTAACAAAGGAAAACATATACATTACAGATTCGGAATTGGGTTCTGTCCTTGCAAAGTTATATACGGAAGGTTTTCTTGAAGGAGCAGCAAATGTAAATGAAAGTGGTGTAATCGTTGAGAACACCGCAAAAATGAGCATTACACTTAAAGGAATTGCCTTTTTAAGCACAGACACATTTACGGAAAGAAAGGAAAGATGGGATTTGGAAAAGAGGATTAAAAAACAACAAAGTAAACTCAACGATATTGAGCTGGTTTTAAAACCATACACCTTCTGGGTGGCTTGTTTAGGTGTTTTTATATCTATCGTAGCGTTATACATATCTCTTCATAAATCCAAATAATTGTTGCCATGCTATCCAAAAGCATCTATGCAATTGCATAAGGATTAAGAAATATGGTTTAAGTCCTGAATTGAACTAATGAAAATCATATTGATTGATAGAAAATTGAAAAGAATCATTGTAATTGCCATGGTTCTTTAATTCAATTTCCTTACAATTTTTTACGAAGGGAATTGAAATAAATTACCTTTGTTTCACTTTTTTCGGTTTGGGAGCCATTAATAGTATTACCTATGTTATTATCAATTTCTATCGGAATAGCCATTATTTATGTTCTGCTCAAACCCATGAGCGATGGACTTATGAACACAAGCATGTGGGTTTCAAAAATGCTAGCACCAAATCACATTGAGGACGGCGAAACTTCAAAACAAATGCTGAAAGTGGGACAAGCAGCATTAATGGATGGATGGCTTAGCAATATTCCATTTTTGGCATCAATTTTTCTTTTTGGAGGTATCATTGTCGCCTGTTTTGTTAAATGGTGGTTTGGTATTATTGCATTTTTGTTTATGGTGATAGTTGGAGCAGTCGCTTCTTTGATCTTTATTCGTTCAGTCTCATTCTATCTATCTTTAATTTCACATAGAATGTCTAATAGGTCGGCTGATTATAAAAAGAAACAAGATTGGGAAAGATATGAAGCCTCGGAGTCCTATAATAAAGATTTAATGGAAATTACGACTATTTACTATAATTCCCGATTGAAACCACCAACAGAAAAGGAACTCAAAAAAATGCCTTATGGTGATTTATACTACTGGCTAAACGAAAAAACATCAAACTAACCATATTCATTTTGGGAGGCAGATAATTTCCAAGATATTAATTATCAACTTTGGGAAATTGGATATTGTTTCTATTGCAATACTCATGTAGAAATCCCCAAAATAAATCCCCGCTTGATAATGTTAAGTAATTGGATTTGTATATAACAGTGTGGTAAATAGTGCCATCAATTAATTTAAATGATTGCGGAGAAATACTATCTATTACATATCCTGGCACACCCTCTCCAATAGGTAGCCCAATAAGATGCTGAAATTGAATTGCAATTTTTATTGCTTGTTCGTTAGTCATATAGTTTTCGGTATAGTGAATTGCAAATGTAAGGAGTCTTTGGTATTTTTAGCGATATGGCAAACGATAGGTTAAAACAACAAAGCACTACAAGTAACTCATAGTGCTTTTATTAAATGGCAGTAAAATTAATTCCACATCGTTACGGTATCGGGGTTCTTCTTTTGATATTCTGCCAGAACCTGTTTTGATCTATCTACCTCAGGCTTATCAACTGCTATTTTACCAGTATATCCAATTTCGTCTTTTACGAACCTTGACTTACTTATTTTCCCGGTCTTCAGTATCTCCTTAATCCAAAACCTCCAAAAATAATATGTCGTGTTGAATAGGTTAATATATTCAACCTTCTTCGGTGCTACTACTGCCACCTTCTTTTCATTTTTCTTTTTAGTCATAACATTATTTTAGATGGCTAAAGGACGGAGAAAAAGCCGTTCCACCAAGGATACTATCAGTTCATTTCACATATTTATATGACCGCTGTATTAAGGTGATTTAATTCAATGTAGGCAGTTTCAGTTCCCAAAATGATAAACACTTCATTGAACTCTTGGGACGGAGTGTTTTTATTGCTATTCCTTGTATCGTTTGGGCTTATATGGTCGTAAAATGATACGCAAGTATAGCAAGCGCAATTTTCAGCGTTATTTCAGCTCAATATATTTCGGGTAAGTTATGAATACGCATTGCGAGCGGAGCCCGCACGCTTTCGCTTGTAAGTAAAAAACGGATAGACGGTCAATAAGAGTATAAAATGTTTATTACTTGCGGCAATGCGGGGAGGGAAGGTTTAGATGAGTAATAGAGTTCCCAGAACAGCTTGTTTAAAAGCTGTTTGGGTCATCTTTACTCAAACTTAAATTGCGTATAAAGCAGGTCAGTCGGTTTATTATAAAAGCGATAGTGTTTTATAAATGTATCAGCCACGGTCAAAGGTTCTATCCCTCCAATCTACTTACCGCTCCTGATATTAATGCCACGGCTCTTAATTTGTAGATGTCCCCCAGTATTAAGATTGTTTCCTTTCGCCTACCTTCTTTGTAGTGGCTCACACCGTGAGCGGGAATATGATACAAGACCTGGTGTAATTTGTGCGTCGTCTTGTAAAAACCTATTGCTATAATTGCTTACTATTTGCTTCTAATTTCCGTTATTTTATTTCTTACTTCTTATATATAAAAATCCGTTTTGGTTTATTTAAAATAGTGGATTTGTTATTGAGCGGGCCATGAGCCTATGTTTTATTACTTCGTGAATTCTATCATGACCTTTATTTCCAAAATCCTTAACTCAAATTGTATTCGTTTCCTGATTTTCGGGTCATATTCTGCGCCTAATTTTTTTCGCATAGCATATATCTGTTTCCTTAAACAGGCTATTTTTTCAGTATCATAACTCATCCCTGCCCTTTATTTTTATATGCTGTTATGCCTATCCTTCGGGCATCAGTTATTGACTTTTGTTGAACTATATAAATGATAAAATCAACCAACGCATTTTGTGTATATAAGTGCCTGTTTTTATACTTGATATACTCATTGGCGGTAAAACCATATTTCTTTATTTCTCTTTTCAAATACGACGGGTGAAAATGGAGTAAATCCATTATCATATTGAAGTCGTAATACACTTCGCTGTTGTTATTTATGTAGGTCATCATATTCTTTGGTTATTTCTTCAAACTCTATTCTCATCAAATCCATCCATGTAGGGCCTGTGGGCTTATTCTCATTCACGGCTTTATTTGTTGGCGCAAGTTTTTTTGTTTCTTCTATCAGGTGATTTTTTACGAAATCCCTGAAATTGGTTGATACATGGCTCATACTTTTTTCTGTTATTGTTGTCGGGTGTCCGATATAGATTATATATTATTTTTTGCGGCTCCCCTCCAGTTTTTTTCAAAATAGAAACCCCGCTGATTGCCGATCAGCGGGGTCATTCAATTTTATTCATAAACGGTTAGTTATGCTGCGTCTCCGGTTTTATACCTGCCATTAAATGGTTTCCGGCTTCTTATCCCTAATTCATTAGCTCTCTCCCAATCTGCTGGGGTCAATGCTACGCCAGAATTAAGTTTCTCATCTATCCTTTTCACAAGTTCAAGCCTTTTGATTTGCTCCGCCTCCTGAAAGGGTTTTTTAAGATAATTTGTAAGCGTTTTTTCGTTTATGGAACCATCGTCAGTAAATTGTATGGTTGCCTTTCTTGCTGAAAAATAAATAGAGTTGGGATCAAACTCTATTGCCTTTGCCAGCCCATCCCGACTTGAGTTAGGGTTTAATAATTCCGACTTGAACGCCGCCTGTATCATACCTGTATTTTCTTTTTGCTTCGCCTGAATAACCTTTCGTAGAGGCATGTTGAGACTGGATAATAAAGGATTTCCGTTTTCTTTAATTCTTATTGCTTTTTTTGGCGATGCCATGATTGAAATGTTTTAATTGTATGTGAAAATTGTGTGTGCCCTATTTTCAAGCGAGCCATGATGTCTTATAGGGTTTAGACGGCTCAATAATTTGTTTTGATATAATCATAGGCTTTCAGTTTTAACGGTTATTCGGTTGCTCTCTAATTCGCCACAAAGCTACCGCCGCAGCTTCACCTTACCCAATAAAAATCGTTAAACTCTTCACAACATCTTATATATTTATAATCGTAAAACCGTGATAACCAATTAGTTAGATAATAACGAAGCTCAAAATGTTTCACACAATTGTTTCACACCTCTATAACAGAAAAGCGCATAAACAATTGATTTACAATTGATTATGCGCTTAATTTTCTGCTTAAAAAGTGGAGCCGGCGGGAGTCGAACCCGCGTCCAAACACATGCCCGATAAGCTTTCTACATGTTTATTCCTGAATTAATTTTCGAAGAACAGCTGGAACCGGACGAACCTACTGCCTCTTATCTGCTTTGATTTTCATCCTGTGTGCGCAACGAACACAAGCCTATCCGGTTATTTGTTGATTCGGCGGCGGGGACGGCAACTGGCAGCCTTCCCGGCGGCTATAAAGGGTGTCTAATCTCTGATTAGGCAGCCATGGCGTAAGAATATTCGCCTTATAGATTTTG
>CAIYTJ010000709.1 GCA_903929065.1 uncultured Bacteroidales bacterium
ATTTTCGAAAAATTCTACCGTGTTTCCACCGGAAACCTTCATAATGTCAAAGGATTTGGACTCGGATTAGCTTACGTGAAAAAAATAATTACCGAGCATAAAGGAACTATCAAAGTAGAGAGTGAGCTTAACATCGGAACAAAATTTACAATAACAATACCAACTTTAAAAAATTAAGATTATGACAGACGAAAAAGTGAAAATTTTATTGTGCGAAGATGACGAAAATCTTGGCATGCTTCTCAGAGAGTATTTGCAGACCAAAGGGTATGATGCAGATTTGCAACCTGATGGCGAAGCCGGTTACAAAGCATTTGCACGTAACAAATACGACTTGTGTGTATTAGACGTAATGATGCCTAAAAAAGACGGATTTGCGTTGGCAGCCGACATTCGTGCCATGAATTCCGAAGTGCCAATTGTTTTCCTTACCGCTAAATCAATGAAGGAAGATATTTTGCAGGGATTTAAACTGGGTGCTGATGATTATTTATCAAAACCATTCAGCATGGAAGAATTGTTGTATCGTATCGAATCAATTTTACGCCGTGTAAAAGGCAAACGTGCCAAAGACGTAGTTCTTTATCAAATAGGTGCATTCACATTCGATGCTCAAAAACAAATACTTATTTACGAAGGAGAACAAAAAAAGCTGACTACCAAAGAATCAGAATTGTTGAATCTTTTGGCAGCCAATGCAAACAGTATCCTTGAACGTAATTTTGCACTGAAAACAATCTGGGTGGACGATAATTACTTCAATGCCCGCAGCATGGACGTTTATATCACCAAATTGCGCAAACTATTGAAAGATGATCAAAATGTAGCCATTATCAACATTCACGGTAAAGGATATAAATTGATTACTCCTCAGATTAAAGAAGATTAAGTAATCAGATTCAAACTTTTAATAAACTCCGGCATTATCTAATCATGCCGGAGTTTATTTGTTCAAAATTGTATTTTTATATAATTACATCAATTTGAAATTATTCGAAAAACAGTCTGAAAATCAGAATTCAGACTCATTTCATAATGAAAGTATTGATTTAAAATAATTGAATACGAAAAATTCTTACTTTTGTATTGTCATTCAAAAATCATTCTATATCTTTGCAGTCCGAAATAAAAACAAATTTTACATATTAAATAATTTAATTAATTATGATCGTAGTTCCAGTAAAAGAAGGCGAAAACATTGAAAGAGCATTGAAAAAATTCAAACGTAAATTTGAAAAAACAGGCGTGGTAAAAGAATTACGTCGCCGTCAATGTTTTGACAAACCTTCAATTGTAGATCGTGAAGAAAAAATGCACGCGATTTACGTACAAAAAATGCAACTTGGCGAAGAATAGTAAATAATGTCCCGGAAAACTTGTTTTCCTAATTTATTTATTCTATTTTCGTTGCAGATTTGAGCATACGGTTATGATGAACGAATTTCTGCAATATTTACAGTATGAGAAGAATTACTCCTCTCATACTGTTTTGTCATATCATACTGACCTTCTTCAATTCTGTGATTTCCTGCAAATCACAGCCGAACAATTCAATCCGGAAACCATACGTTCTCAGCAAATCCAGCAATGGGTTTTATCGCTTATGAACGCCGACTTGTCGGCCCGTTCGTTATCCCGCAAGATATCGACCCTGAAATCTTTCTGGCGGTTTTTACTACGGCGTGGTTATGTCAATCAGAATCCGACGTTAAAAATCATCTTGCCCAAAACAAAGAAACCCATTCCTGCGTTTTTTAAAGAAAGTGAAATATCCGAAGTATTGGAAAATCCTTTTGTTCCGGAAAGTTTCGAGCCGCAACGAAACCGGTTGATTATAGATATTTTTTATCTCACCGGAATTCGTTTATCGGAACTTATAAATATCAAGGATTCAGATATTGATTTTGCCGAAGGCACTTTACGTGTTATCGGAAAACGGAACAAACAACGGATTATTCCCATCGGATCATCACTTATCAAAGATATAGAGCGCTATATTACTTTGCGAAACGGGGAAGTGGATAAACTTGAATCAACTCTTTTTGTACGGCAAAACGGAAAGAAAATGTACCCAAAAATGGTATACAACATGGTTCACGAAACCATGTCGGAAGTAAGCAGTTTGCACAAACGAAGCCCACACGTGTTACGTCACACATTTGCAACAGGCATGCTGAATGGCGGTGCCGATATAAATGCCGTGAAAGAATTACTCGGCCACAGCAGCCTTGCAGCAACTCAGGTGTACACGCACTCAAGCTTTGAAGAGCTACACAATATATACAAACAAGCTCATCCACGGGCTAAATAAAAAAAGGAGGCAATTATGAAACTAAGGATTCAATCCATCAATTTTGATGCGACTACCACACTGGAATCTTACATTAACAAGAAATTGTTGAAGTTAGAAAAGAATTTTGATGAAATACAAAACGTAGATGTGTATTTGAAGGTAGTAAAACCTGAAACGGCCACCAATAAAGAAGCCGAAATAAAAGTATCGATACCGAATGTTGATTTTTTCGCATCAAAAACCTGCGACACTTTTGAAGAAGCAGCCGACCTTACCATAGAGGCTTTAGACAAGCAAATTCGCAAACACAAAGAAAAAACGACGAAAAAATAAAATATTACTGTAAAAGTTTTGTAGTACAAATTTATTTCGTACATTTGCAAGCCGTTTGAAGAGCTATATTCAAACGGCTTTTTAAACGCCGAAAACGCTATGAATTAGCGAATTGCCTCTTTAGCTCAGTTG
>CAIYTJ010000710.1 GCA_903929065.1 uncultured Bacteroidales bacterium
CTAAATATTTGTCAGCACTATTGAACGAAAATGTGAATCCTTTATCACAGAATTGTTCCAAATCTTTCTCGCAATATTCACATTTTCCACATGAATCGACAATGCAACCTACTCCGGTAAGATCTCCAACTTTAAATTTTGTTACGTGTGCTCCAATTGCAGTAACCCGACCTACAATTTCATGACCGGGCACAATTGGCCACATAGTATGACCGAAATCATTTTTTATCTGGTGCAAATCGGAATGGCAAATTCCGCAGAAGAGAATTTCCATTTCCACATCGTGATGTTGAAGTTCCCTTCTTTTAATGTCCATGGCGTGCAACGGATTTTCAACCGCTTCTTTACCAAATGCTTTTACAATTTTCGTTTCCATAATTATTTGATTTTAATTCCTATTACTAATATCTTTTCGTGTAATTTATTGATGCAAAATTAAAACAAAAGCCACAGTGAATGGTTTTCCCTGTGGCTCAAATAACTTTGCTTATTGGCTCATGTTTACCTGCTTGGAGCTATACCAAATTGTTTTTTATAAGCATTAGAGAAATGCGAAAGGTTTTTAAAACCAACTTCAAGATAAACATCCGAGATTCTCCGATTCTCATGTTGTATTTTGTCAGAAGCAACATTCAACCGTTTCTCAATAAGCCATTTTTGTGGTGGAAGAGTGCTTATTTTTTTGAAATCTCGTTTAAAAGCAGCCAAACTTCGCCCCGTGAACCCAGCAATCTGCTCAACCGAAAGATCATACATATAATTCTGTTCCATAAAATCAAGAATGTCAATTTTCCACGGTTCGGTAAAATCGAACAAGGCAGGGTAAAACTGTTTATCAATGCTTAATAATGTAAACACGCCTTCCTGTAACTTTAATTGCATTAATTCTTTTGCAGGAATTTTATCTGAATTGAAATAAGGTTTCATAGCATGAAACAAACTTTCGATATCGGGTGTTTGAGGTAGTTTTATGACGCTTGACTTTTGCTTTTCCACTTCAAGGGGAAGCTCTTTCTTGTCAATTGTTTGGTAAAATTCACGAAGAAAATCTCGTTTAAACATTAGAAAAATAGCCTGAAATTGTTCTTCACCGACATGTTGTTTTGTCATACTTACCCGGTTATCTTTACGAAGAAAAACACATTCACCTTTTTTTGCAACCGTCTTGGTATTGTTTTCTTCCAATATCATTTCGCCGGAATATATATAAGCCATCATGTGGTCATGAATCATTTGCGAACAACTTATTTCGTTGTTGAAATAATAACTGAAAAAGATATTGTGGTAATTGAATCGTAAAGATTCAGTTTTGTCGCCAATCATATTATTTTTATTTAATGATTTTATTCCGGTATAACTTCATTCAGACAATTTAGTGCATTCAATGTTCGCGGATACCCGATATAGGGTAATAATTGAGTAGTAACGTCAATCAATCGTTGTTTGTCATTACCTACTTTTACATTTCCTCGAATATGCCCTTTCACCTGCGATTCTGTTCCACCCATACTTATCAACATGGAGTAAGTCAGCAATTCTCTAGTTCTTACATCAAGTCCATTTCGGGTGAGGTAGTCGCCAAAGCAATTAGCCGACAAAAATTGTTGAATATGAAGCTGATTTTTGGGTGATTGTTCATATAGTTTATCTATCATTTCACCGAAAATATCCTTTTGTAATGCCAGTCCTTTCTCCAATCGATTTTCTTTCGTGGTGGTTGATTGACCCTCCAAAGGTAAAGCAATATTTCGTTCTTTGAAAATCTCGTTGGTCGCATAAATAAAATCTATCACCTTAGCCATACCAACATAAGGTACAGACTGATACAGAATCTCTTTTACTTCAACCGGAGTTACTCCCACATTCAATGCAGCATTTACAAACATCTTATATTCGGTAAGAGCTTGACTGGCAATATTAGATGCCAAAATTATCATTACACGAGTTTTAGTTTCCGGATTGCTTACACTAATAACTTCATCAAAAGCCCAGTTATCAAATACCTCGATTAATTCCGGGTCGGTTTCTTTAGCTTTCGATTTGTAGTCAGGCCATAGTTCTTCGTGGTTTTCAATGGCAGCTTTGGTTAGAATTATTTTTTTAGAGTTCATTTTTGGCATAACATTTCTATTTATTTGCGCTGCAAAATTAAACACAATTTACAATGATTAGTTTTCTCTGCGGCTCAAATAATTTTGTTCATAAGCTCATACACATTATCAATATCTTTCCTATAAATTTATTCACAGTAATCTAATCGCCCAAAAAGCAAAAAAAGCCACGGCAAATGAGTGTTTATTATCAAAGGTCTTGTAGTGGCTTTTATAGCTTTTTGATAATA
>CAIYTJ010000711.1 GCA_903929065.1 uncultured Bacteroidales bacterium
ACTTACAGCATAAATATCGTGCCTTTTTATAAAGTTGAATACAATTTATGAGTCTAGTCTAAAAAGGTTTTTGCAGTAATAAACACTTCTTATTTCCATTTAGATATTAACATTTATTTTCACTACTAACCGACAAAAGAATAGAAAAAAGGGTACTCCCCTTTAAGTTTCCCCTTTATGTTGTAATTTTGCTTTTGCATATACAAATACAACATGGGCAAAAATACAAAAAATAATTTAGTCGGTCAGCCAATTTTTAAACAATTAATCAATTTTATTCCAAGAAACAGATTTGATTATTTAGTAGCAAAACATCAATCAGACAGATATTACAAGACCTTTGATTCATGGACACAACTAACTACTATGCTATTTGGTATTTTTAGCAGATGTGATTCCATGGGAGAGATTTGTGATGGAATGAGTAGTTTGTCAGGGAAACTTAACCATTTAGGTCTTAATGCTGCACCTGCTAAAAGTACAGCAGGAGATGGACTTAGAGATAGAGATAATGACTTTTTCAAAGAAGTTTATTTTATGTTGCTAAGTCATTTTAAACAACTTTTGTCGGTCAGCCGAATTGACAATGTCTCTTTTGCCAAACTATTTATCTTTGATTCAAGCACTATCAAACTTTTTTCTGAGATTATGAAAGGAGTTGGACGCAATCCCAAAAACGAAGGAAAGAAGAAAGGCGGATTAAAAGTACACATGATGATAGATGCCCATTCTGATACTCCTGCTTTTGTAAAAATTAGTGAAGCCAAACAGCACGATAAAAACTTCTTACAATATCTGGTTCTTGCAGCACATAGTATGATAGTATTCGACAGAGCATACAATCATTACCTTCAATTTGCTATATGGACAGAGCAAAAAATAAACTTTGTATGCAGATTAAAGAAGAATGCCGTTTATCAGATTGTACAAGAAGTTTTCAAACAAGAGCTACAGGACGGAAAACAAGGTGTTTTAAAAGAGGAACATATCCATATCAAATACAAGGAAGATAAACAAGAAAAGACTTTATGCCTTCGTAAAGTAACCTACAGGGATGAGAAAGGACGTGTATATGAATTTATTACCAACAATTTTGAAATAAGCAATGAGGAAGTCGCCTTTATTTATAAATTAAGATGGAATATAGAACTGCTTTTCAAGAAGCTAAAGCAAAACTTTCAACTTCATTATTTCTATTCAGAAACTGAGAATGGAATTAAGACTCAAATATGGTGTACTTTAATAGCACAGCTACTTATGATGGTGTTAAAAGTAAAATCTGAGAGCAAAAAAGCCTTTTCTACAATAGCTGCATTGGTAAGAATTTATTTGATAAGTAACTTGGATGTATTTTGGATGGTTGAAAACAGTAGAAGAACGTATACAAAATCCATAAAAAGGAATAAATCACCAGCTATTCAACTTGATTTCTTCTGAAATCTAAGGGAGGTAGTATATTATTCAAAATAATTAAGAACGATGTATCAATTGTTTAAACTGTTTATAGTGATAAATTCGTAGTTTTGTCGTTTGATAGTGATTTAATTTATGTAATATAAGTAATATGATGTCATGTTAAATGAAACGTGAAGGGACGAATCCAACGAAAATAATGTAAAATTGTTTGTTTTGTTTTTCATTTTTTAATTTTCTGTAAAATTACTTATTAAATCTACACTAGGATTAATTAATTACTCAAAGAACAAT
>CAIYTJ010000712.1 GCA_903929065.1 uncultured Bacteroidales bacterium
CAATTAAAATGCAGTTTTATCCTTTCAACTGAATTCTTTAAATTGAGCTTTAAATAAATGATTTGATTTCATTATTGATTTTTTATTATAAATCTTTGTATCCTAAAGAATTATTTTGTACTTTTGCAACCGAAATAGGATATGGAGGAGGGGACAACAGTCCCCTCGTTTGTTGTTATAACCCGAATATGATTTTAAATGACACTATAAATCAGATAGTTGAAAATTATCTTTCTACAACGGATTATTATCTGGTAGACTTGAAAGCAACTCCTGATAACCGGATTTCGGTGGAAATTGATTCTTTTGATGGTGTTTCAATTGAGTTTTGTGCAGAATTGAACAAACACATTGAATCACAATTTGATCGCGAAGTGGAAGATTTTGAATTGGAAGTGAGTTCAGCCGGACTGACAGAACCGTTCAAAGTGATAAAACAATACGAAAAAAACATTGATAACGAGGTTGAAGTGTTGACAAAATCCGGCAAAAAACTGACCGGGATTTTGACTGAAGTGCATTCAACTGATTTTGTTTTGCAAATTGAAAGAACCGAGAAACCAGAAGGCTCAAAACGGAAAATGACTGTAATTGAAAATCTTACATTTACATACGAAGAAATAAAACATACAAAATATATAATCAGATTCAAATAAGCCATGAGCAAAAAAGAAACTATTAGCTTAATTGATACCTTTTCGGAATTCAAGGAGCTGAAAAGCATCGACAGAAGTACTTTAATTAGTGTAATGGAAGAATCGTTCCGTAACGTAATTTCGAAAATGTTTGGAACAGATGAGAACTACGACGTTATTATCAATCCTGATAAAGGTGACTTTGAAATTTATCGTAACCGCACCGTGGTTGCCGATGATGAACTGGAAGATTCAAACGTTCAGATTTCATTGACTGACGCCAAAAAAATCGACGAAGATTTTGAAATCGACGAAGAAGTTACTGAAACTGTTGACTTTATGAGTTTTGGCCGTCGTGCTATCCTTACTCTTCGCCAAACCTTATCGTCGAAAATTCTTGAACTTCAAAAAGATAACGTTTTCACAAAATACAGCGAAAAAGTTGGTCAGATTGTAAGCGCAGAGCTTTACCAAATCTGGAAAAAGGAAATGTTGCTAATTGACGATGAAGGAAACGAACTTTATTTGCCAAAATCGGAACAAATCCCCACTGATTTTTACCGCAAAGGCGACACGGTTCGTGCCGTTGTCGCCATGGTTGAAAATAAAAACAACAATCCTAAAATTATACTTTCGCGTATTTCACCGGTATTCCTCGAAAGACTTTTCGAACTGGAAGTTCCTGAAATTCATGAAGGTTTGATTACAATCAAGAAAATTGCCCGTATTCCCGGTGAACGTGCCAAAGTTGCTGTTGAATCATACGACGACCGCATTGATCCGGTTGGAGCGTGCGTTGGCGTGAAAGGTTCACGTATTCACGGAATTGTCCGCGAATTGCGTAATGAAAATATTGATGTAATCAATTACACCAATAATATCAACTTGTTTATTTCCAGAGCATTAAGCCCTGCAAAAATTTCTTCGATTCGTTTGAATGAAGTTGAAAAGAAAGCTGAAATTTACCTGAAACCGGAAGAAGTTTCGCAAGCAATCGGTAAAGGCGGTTTGAATATTAAACTTGCAGGAATGCTTTCGGGTTATACACTTGATGTGTTCCGCGAAATGGACGAAGATACTGATACAGAAGATATTTACCTGGACGAATTCAGCGACGAAATCGATCAGTGGGTTATCGACGCATTGAAAGCAATCGGTTGCGATACGGCAAAAAGCGTATTGGCAATCCCGCGTGCCGATTTAATTCGCCGTACCGATTTGGAAGAAGAAACTGTAGACGACGTGTTGTCAATTCTTAATGCCGAATTTGAAGACGAAGTATAAAGATTTTGTTTGAAAGTTTGAGCTTTGAAAGTTTCAAAAATATCAGATTTTCAAAATAAATTAAACTGCCAATCTTTTTTAGTTGACAGTAAAAAAATAAAAAACTCTAATTAAAGAATATGCCCATAAGATTAAGTAAAGCCTGTAAAGATTTAAATGTCGGTATGCATACCGCTGTTGAATTTTTGGCGAAAAAAGGTCATAAATTAGCCCTCGACCCGAATTTAAAGATTGAGGATGATTTGTACCTTTTACTTGCAAAAGAGTTTAATAAAGATATGGCTCTGAAAATTGAATCAGAGCGGTTAAGCCAGGAGCGTTTGATGAAAGAAAAGGCTCCTTCAGTGGCAATAGAAGGCTACAACCAACCTAAACCAGTGGAAAAGCCAGTGGAAAAACCAATTGAAACTATTCATGTTTCAGTGCCGGAAGACAAATTGCCACATTTCAAATCGGTTGGCCAGATTGATTTAAGTCCGAAAGAAAAAACGGTTGAACCAAAAGTAGCAGAAAAAGTACAGAAACAGGTTGTGGAAGCACCAAAACCTGTAGACATTCCAAAAGTTGTTGAACAAAAACCTATTGTTGAAGAACAGAAATCAGCTCCCAAACCAGAAATAGTTTCACCAGAACCTAAGCAGGAACCAACCGTAAAAGCGGAAGAAAAACCAGTGGTAAAAGCTGAGGTAAAAGTTGAACCAAAAGAAGATAAAGCGGTTGCTCCTAAAGATATAGAGGAATCCAAAATTCAACTTCAAAAACCGGTAAAGAAATTTGAAGTAAAACCGGTAGTAAAAGATGACGAAATAATTGAAGGAGTAACTCAAACAAAAGATAATGACCACGAGGAAGATGAAGTATTTTCATTACGAATCCCAACATTGGATGTTGCTCCGGTTGTAATTGGAACAATTGATTTGGATCTATTGAACCAAAGCACCCGTCCAAAAGCTAAAACAAAAGAACAGAAACGCAAAGAACGCGAAGATAAAAGTAAGATATATTCTGACGGCAAAAAACCCGGTTTTGTTGGTGACAAAAAGATACTTCGAACTGCAGCTGAAGTTGCAGCAGATCCAACTTCGGTGAACCCTAAGAAAAAGCGTGAACGTTTTTCAAGTCAAAAAGTTGATATTAACAAAGCATCTCAGTTAAACGGAGGAGGACCAACTCAAGGTTTTGCGAGCCCGAAAAAAGTAACTCCGGGAACTACCGGTGGTGGAGCGGGTAAACCTAACAATAAAGATCGGAATAAAAAACCAATCAGAACGGTTGTAAACGAAGAAGATGTTCAAAAACAAATAAAAGAAACGCTTGCGCGCCTTTCCGGAACGAACAAAAAAGGCAAAGGAGCAAAATACCGTCGTGACAAACGTGATACAATGAGCGCACGCCAGCAAGAAATGGCTGATCGCGAACGCGATGATGAAAGCGTATTGAAACTGACTGAATTTGTGACCGCAAGCGAATTGGCGGTAATGATGGATGTAACTGTCAATCAGGTAATTGGTACTTGCATGAGCATTGGAATGATGGTTTCGATTAATCAGCGGCTTGATGCTGAAACGATAAACATTGTGGCTGAGGAATTTGGTTTCACCACTGAATTTGTAAGTGCCGACGTAGTTGAAGCCATTGGTGAAGAAGAAATCGATACCGATCAGGATTTGCTGCCACGCGCACCGATTGTTACTGTTATGGGACACGTTGACCATGGTAAAACTTCGTTGCTGGATTATATTCGTAAAGCAAACGTAATTGCCGGTGAAGCCGGTGGTATCACACAGCATATCGGAGCTTACAACGTGAAACTTGAAAACGGCCAACGCATTACATTCCTTGATACTCCTGGTCACGAAGCATTTACAGCGATGCGTGCCCGTGGAGCAAAAGTGACTGATATTGCTATCATTATTGTTGCTGCTGACGATAACGTGATGCCTCAGACCATTGAAGCAATCAATCACGCAGCAGCGGCTAATGTTCCAATGATTTTTGCGATAAACAAAGTAGATAAGCCGGGTGCTGATCCTGAAAAGATAAAAGCAACATTAGCCCAAATGAATTACCTGGTTGAAGATTGGGGTGGAAAATACCAATCTCAGGATATTTCGGCTAAAAAAGGTGACGGTGTCGCTGAATTGCTCGAAAAAGTATTGCTCGAAGCCGAATTGATGGAATTGAAAGCCAATCCAAACAAACGTGCCATTGGCTCAGTAATTGAATCGACTTTGGATAAAGGCCGCGGTTATGTAGCGACTGTTTTAGTACATAACGGAACACTTCGTCAAGGTGATGTGGTATTGGCCGGAACTCATTATGGTAAGATCAAAGCAATGTTTAATGAACGTAATCAGCGTATTACCGAAGTAAAACCTGCAGAACCTGTATTGATTCTTGGCTTGAACGGTGCGCCTCAGGCAGGTGATAATTTCAACGTTATGGCATCCGAACAGGAAGCCCGTGATATTGCCAACAAACGCGAACAATTGCAACGTGAGCAAAGTATACGTACAAAAAAACACTTTACACTCGACGAATTGGGTCGCCGTATCGCGCTTGGCGATTTCAAAGAACTTAATATCATTGTAAAAGGTGACGTGGATGGTTCTGTGGAAGCATTGGCGGATTCGTTATTGAAACTTTCTACCGAAAATATTCAGGTAAATGTTATTCACAAAGCCGTTGGAGCAATTTCCGATTCGGATATTATGTTAGCCGCCGCTTCGAATGCCATTATTTGCGGATTCCAGGTTCGTCCAACTTCAACAGCACGCAAAATGGCTGATAAAGAAGAAATTGATATCCGTTTATATTCCATCATTTACGACGCAATTGAAGAAATTAAATCGGCTATGGAAGGTATGCTTTCTCCTGAAATAAAAGAAGAAATTACTGCTACAGTTGAAGTTATCGAAGTATTCAAAGTAACTAAAGTGGGTACGATTGCCGGCTGTTTGGTTCGCGAAGGAAAAATTAAACGTGGAAATAAAGTGCGGATTATTCGTGATGGAATTGTGGTTTTCACCGGAGAACTGGAATCGTTGAAACGATTCAAAGACGATGTGAAAGAAGTTGGTACCAACTATGAATGCGGTTTGAATATTAAAGGTTACAATGATATTCAGGTTGGCGATATGGTTGAAAGCTTTGAAGAAACTGAAGTTAGAAAAACTTTATAAGAATTGACAATTTAATCATTGACAATTTACCATTTAATAAAAATGCCGGATTCAATGAGTCCGGCATTTTTATGTTTGGTAAAGTCGGAGCACGACTTGAAGTTGTACTCCGACTGAAATTTGTTTATTTTTCCAGATTCTCCAGCAACAACTTCACGCCTTTTTCAACATCCTGAGTTTCTTCCAATGCCTTGATAAAAGCACTACCGATAATGGCGCCCGATGAATATCGATTAACCATATCTCGTGTAGATTTATTGGAAATACCAAAACCGACTAAACGCGGATTTTTCAGGTTCATGGAATTAATCCGATTAAAATAATCTACTTTGTTATCGAACGAAGTTTGAGTTCCGGTGGTTGCCGCAGACGAAACCATGTAAATAAAACCATTGGTATGGCTGTCAATCTCATGAATACGATCTTCAGAGGTTTCAGGCGTAATCAGGAAAATAAATTCTAATCCGTAGCGCTCGGCAATTTCCTTGTATTCAGCCAGAAAATCAGCCATGGGCAAATCAGGAATAATCATGCCGTCTACACCAACCCGATGGCATTCCTTGCAAAAATTCTCAAATCCAAATTGCATAATGGGGTTTAAATAGCCCATAAGAATAAGCGGAATGTGAATTTCGACACGAACTGCAGTAAGTTGTTCAAACAATTTTCGAATACTCATCCCGTTTTTTAATGCTACATGACTGCTATTTTGAATCACAATGCCATCGGCCATTGGGTCAGAAAAAGGAACTCCGACTTCCACTAAATCCACACCATTTGCCTGCAGACATTTCAACGTCGGTAACGTATCTTCCAGTTTTGGGAAACCGGCAGTAAAATACACCGAAAGAATGTTTTTGTCTTTACTTTCAAATAAACTATTTATTCTATTCATCTTTGATTTGATTACAAGTTATATCCAACCAATTAACCAGTCAACTTAATGAACTGACAACTCTTTTATAAAACCTTTAAGTAGCTCTGCATCCTTTAATCCCGGCTTCACTTCGAACTTACTATTCAAATCAATGCCGGCAAACTTTGAATGCTTTATTTTCAAAATCGCTTCGGCATCGTCGGCTGCAATACCGCCACTAAGCAGGAAGGGAGTTTCACCTTGGTATTCATCCAGCATTTTCCAGTTGAATTTCACCCCGGAACCACCGAATGCATCGGTTTTGGTATCGAAAAGAAAATAATCACATACTCCTTCGTAAGGTTTGGTAACCCTGAAATTATACGCTTCAGCAATCGGAAATGCCTTAATTACTATTAAACCAGTTTCACGAAGTTCCTTACACATTCCGACCAGCTCCGTTCCGTGAAGCTGAACACCATCCAACTTATAGTTGTAAACGATTGTAAGAATATTTTCCAGATTTTCATTGACAAAAATACCAATTTTCTTAATGCTTTCGGGCAATGCATTCAATGAAGCATTATCCAACGGCTCAGCATAACGCGGCGATTTGGGGTAAAAAATAAAGCCCATAAAATCAGGCTTCAATGCAGCCACCGCTTGTATGTTTTCGGGAAATTTCATCCCGCAGATTTTTATTTTCATTTGATAAATGATATAAACTTCGTTGATATTAATCTCATTTCAGTCCATTTATAAATTTAGACAATGCTTCCGCCGGATTTTCTTCTTTCATAAAGTTTTCACCCATCAGGAAGCCTTTGTAACCAACTTTGCGAAGTTCTTTTACTGTTTCAGTTTTTGAAATGCCGCTTTCGCTGACTTTTACAAACTTGTTAGGAATGAGTGCAGCCAAATCAAACGAAGTCTGAATACTTTGCTCAAAAGTTTTCAGGTTACGGTTATTTACGCCAAGCATATCCACGTGGTCGTTAGCATGACCAATTTCTTCGGCGTTATGCACTTCGAGCAATACTTCCAAACCCAGTTCATGGGCTTTGTGAGCCAGTTCCAGTGTTTGCTCCACCGTCAATGCAGCCGCAATAAGCAGCACTACATCTGCGCCCATTGCTTTAGCTTCGTAAAGTTGGTATTCGTCAATCACAAAGTCTTTGCGCAATACCGGACAAGCAATAAACTGTCGGGCAGCCATCAAATCCATCGGCGTTCCGCCAAAATACTCCAAATCGGTAAGAATAGAAATGCCCGAAGCTCCCGCTGCACTATATCCAGAGGTTATATTCACTACGTCGGCATCTTCATGAATCCAACCGAGCGATGGTGATTTGCGTTTAAACTCCGAAATAATTCCCGATTCCGAGTTCAGCAGACTTTCTTTCATCGATAAGCATTTGCGCGAGAAAGCAGGAGCTTTTTCGAGTACCGAAACGGGAGTTGAGAGCTTGCGGGAAGCAACTTCAACCTTTTTACTTTCTATTATGTTATCTAAAATTGTCATCTTCTATTATTGTTCAACCCCTTCAGGGTTGCTCTGCTTTTGCTTCATTCCGTGGGTTGCACCCACGGTTATTCATATTCAGCCACTTCGTGGCTGCAATTACTTATATATCTCCACAAACTTCTCAAACACTTTTTTAGCATAACCACCTGCTAAAGATTCAGCAGCTTCCGCTTTGCATTGTTCCAACGGTTTTTGTGGACAACGGGTTTGAATGGCAAAGGCCGAGTTGATTATTACCGCATCGCGTTGTGCACCGGTGGCTTTATTGTCAAGCACATTTATAAATATCTGAGCTGCTTCGTCGATGGTATTTCCGCCCCACAGTTCTTCCTGTTTTAGTGTTTTGAAACCTAATTGTTCGGGCGTATAAATAAATTCGCCTGCATTGGTCATTATTTTGCAGGTGTCGGTAAGTGAAATTTCGTCGTAACCGTCCAACGAATGCACGATGGAATATTGCACGCCTAAATTTTGGTATATATAATTGTAGAGCCGCATCATTTTCAGGTTATACACCCCCAGACATTGATATTGCGGACGCACCGGACTGATAAGTGGTCCGAGCACGTTGAAAAACGTACGAACACCCAGACCTTTGCGCACCGGAGCTACGTTTTTCATGGCCGGATTGCAAAACGGGGCGTGCAAATAGGCAAAACCGGAATCTTCCAGCGAATGTTTGATAACGTCAATGTCGTTGGTGAATTTCGCACCAAAGTATTCCAACACATTCGACGAGCCGCTCACCGAAGTAGCGCCGTAGTTGCCGTGTTTCGCCACTTTGTAACCTGCACCAGCCACGGCAAAGCAGCTGGCCGTGGAAATATTGAACGTATTTTTACCGTCACCACCCGTTCCAACAATATCGAGCGCATCAAATTCCGATAAATCCATTGGAATAGCCAAATCTAACAACGCATTGCGAAAACCAATCACTTCGTCTAGCTCGATGCTGCGCATCAGATACACCGAAATGAAGGCAGCAATCTGTGCATCATTGTACTTTCCGGCAGCAATGTTGGTCATCACTTCGGCCGCTTCCTGTTTGGTCAGCGACTGGTGGTTAAACAGTTGATTCAGTATTTGTTTCATATATTTATTTAAATAAAATTATGACTCTAACCAGTTTTTCAGCATTTTCTCCCCATCAGGGGTCAACACCGATTCGGGATGAAACTGAACGCCGCGAACATCATACGTTTTGTGTGCCAACGCCATAATCATTCCTTCTTCATCAACCGCTGTAATGGTCAGACATTCCGGCAATGTTGATTTCTCGGCTGCCCATGAATGGTAACGACCCACTTCGAGCTGTTTTGTCAGTCCATTGAACAACACATCTTCTTCCAAAACATCTACCATTGAACTTACACCATGATGCACTTCAGTGAGATTAATCAACGTTCCGCCAAAGGCTTCAGCAATGGCTTGTTCGCCCAAACAAACGCCCAAAATGGGCTTTGTAGGAGCATAAGTTCTTATTACTTCCAATAAAATACCCGATTCTGACGGAACGCCTGGTCCCGGTGAAAGAATTATTTTGTCAAATCGTACAATGTCTTCCAATGCTATCTGGTCGTTGCGATAAACTTCCACATCGGTGTATCCCAACTTTTTTACTGCGTGTACCAAATTGTAGGTAAACGAGTCGTAATTATCGAAAACTAATATTTTCATTTTTCCCAGTTTGAAAAGTTTGATTGGTTTGAAAAGTTTTGTTTCAGTTTCTCAAACCCAGTCGTAAATTGTAAATTTTTAAATCGAAAATTGTGACGCCACTTCAACTGCCCGTTTCAGCGCAGCAAGTTTATTATTCACTTCCTGCAATTCGCTTTCTTCGTCCGATTTGGCAACGATACCGGCACCGGCCTGATAATAAAGCGTGTTGTTTTTACTCACGAACGAGCGAATGGTTATCGCCTGATTCATGCTGCCATCGAAGCCGATATAACCCAGACAACCGCCGTAAGGACCGCGGTCGTGTGGTTCAATGCTGTCGATAAGTTGCATGGCTTTAATTTTCGGCGCCCCCGAAAGTGTTCCTGCAGGAAATGTATCGGCAAAAAGTTTAATGATTTTGGTGTCAGGTTTCAGTTTTCCGCTCACACTCGAAACCAAATGAAGTACGTGCGAATAATACTGTACTTCGCGGAATACTTCCACTTCCACATGGTCGGCATTGCGGCTTAAATCGTTACGGGCCAAATCCACCAACATGACGTGCTCGGCGTTTTCTTTTTTGTCGACACGGAGTTTTTCGGCCAGTTGGAAATCTTTTTCATCGTCACCGGTGCGGCGGAATGTTCCGGCAATCGGTTTGATAAAGGCTTTTTGTTTCCTGGCATCCACCACAAGGTGAGCCTCGGGTGAGGAGCCAAAGATTCTAAAATCACCAAAATTGAAGTAGAACAAATAAGGTGACGGATTTACTGAGCGCAAGGTGCGATACAGCATAAAGTCATCGCCTTTGTATTTCTGGTAAAAGCGGCGTGAAAGCACAATCTGGAACACATTTCCTTTGAAACATTCCTGTTTGCCGCGTGCTACCATTTTTTTATAATCTTCGTTCGAAATATCCGATTTTTCTTCGCCAACAGCAGAAAACTCGTAGGTAGCGATGTTGTTATTCATCAGAATTTCTTCAATATCAGCAATGGCCGAAGTCTCACCTTCGAGCAAATTCTCAATAATTGTTAGATCGTTGTTAAAATGATTCACGGCAATGATGTATTTGAACAATACATAATGCAAGCCCGGCATGCTTCCGGGAACTGTTTCGCGAGCGGAGAGTTTTACATCTTCAAAGTATTGCACCGATTCGTATGACGAATACCCAAAGAGTCCATTCACTCCAACCGGATTTTCATTTTTCACCAAATGCACCGATTTCAAAAACACATCGAAGCGTTCGGCAACGGTAAGTTTTCCGGTAACGGGCGTTTCTATCTTTGTTCCGTCGGGATATTCTTCCTTGATTAAAAAACGATTCACCGAAATTCCGCCAATCGGACAAAAGCCGATATACGAATAACTGTTCTCCACGCCGTGATAATCGGAACTTTCCAACAGCACGGAGTTGGTATATAAATCGCGTATTTTGAGATAAATTCCTACCGGCGTCTGCAAATCGGCCAGCATTTTTTTTGAGTTTACAAATAGTTTCATAATATTTCTGTTTTGTTATTCAGCTTCGCGTTATTCATTTCATGTTATTTGTGCTTCGCACGTTATTTACTTTGTGATATTTGTCTACGCCGTTATTCGTTTCTCCTCGTCAAAACGTAATTAAAAATAACGCAGAAGGCAAATAACCATCAATAACTATGAATAACGCGAAGCAAATACTTATTTTTTAAAATACTTAACATATGTATCCATATCTTTATCTCCCCGTCCCGAAACAGTAATCACCACAATATCGTCGGGCTTAAAAGTATCTTTTTCTTTTTTCAATAATGCCAGTGCGTGTGCCGATTCAATGGCAGGAATAATTCCCTCCAGACGAGTCAGTTCAAAGGCTGCTTCCAGTGCTTCATCATCGTTTATTGCCAACACTTTAGTACGACCTGTTCTGGCGAGAAAAGCGTGAGCCGGTCCGATTCCCGGATAATCCAGTCCCGCCGAAATAGAATAAGGCTCGGTAATCTGTCCATCTTCGTCCTGCATCAAAAGTGTTTTCGTACCGTGTATGATACCCACTGTTCCAATACTTATGGTGGCAGCGGTTTCACCGGTTTCAACACCCAATCCGCCCGCTTCGGCAGAAATAATATGGACACGCTCATCATTCAAATAATGGTAATACGTTCCCATGGCGTTGCTTCCACCACCCACACAAGCTATCAGGTAATCGGGATAATCGCGACCAATTTGCTCCTGCAATTGCCATTTAATTTCTTCACTAATAACTGATTGAAAAAATCCAACCATGTCGGGATATGGATGCGGACCAACCGTGGAGCCGATGATATAAAACGAATCGGGATTTGAACACCAGTAGCGGATTGCTTCGTTAGTGGCATCTTTCAAAGTCCAGTTACCGCTGGTTACCGGTTCAACTGTTGCACCCAGCATGCGCATTTTTTGTACATTTAAAAACTGACGTTCCACATCCGTTTTGCCCATAAACACTATACATTCCAATCCCATCAAAGCACAAGCGGTAGCTGTTGCTACGCCGTGTTGTCCGGCGCCTGTTTCGGCAATAATACGGGTTTTGCCCATGTGTTTTGCCAACAGGATTTGTCCCAATGCGTTGTTGATTTTGTGTGCGCCGGTATGGTTCAAATCTTCGCGTTTGAGGTAGACATTTGTTCCATATTCCGCCGATAACCGTTTGGCGAAATAAAGTGGCGACGGTCGTCCCACGTAGTTTTTCAACAAATCGTAGTATTCCGCTTTAAAAGAAGCATCATTTTTTATGGCAAAATAAGCTTCTTTCAGTCTTTCCACTGTTCCGTGCAGAATTTCAGGAATATAGGTCCCGCCAAATTCGCCGTAATAGCCGTTGTTATCTATTGAGTAATCCATTTTTGATTAAATGAGCAGTTGTAAATGGGTAAATGATTAAATTGTAAATAAAAAAGGCTTATCGTGAGTCCGACAAGCCTTTTTGTAATATCTTTATATTTTGACAATTTACATAGGTGTAACATCTCACGATTAGCTAATCTGCAAGTGCCACCACCAAAATTTATTAATTATCAAAACTGCGTTCATTTCTTTTTGTTCTATTTTCGGGTGCAAAGATGACAAATTATTTTTATTTGTGCAAGAAAAATATCATTTTTATTAATAACAAAATCAAAATGAGTTTGGTTCAATTAATTTTCAACTCTTTTTTCTTCCTCATTCGTAACAAGTTATATAAATCTATTAATTTGTTGTAAGCGCTTTCGTTATTCAGTTTTTTTTCCGAACTTTGCGGACTTAAAAATACGAACCAAAAGACTGTAATTTTAAGGAAAATTTAAGGTGAAAGATACAAAGTACATTTTCGTAACCGGTGGAGTTACTTCCTCGTTAGGCAAAGGAATTATTGCCGCATCGCTGGGCAAATTATTACAAGCACGTGGTTTTAAAGTAACTAACCAGAAATTGGATCCATACATCAATGTTGATCCGGGAACTCTGAATCCTTACGAACATGGCGAATGCTATGTAACAGTGGATGGACACGAAGCCGATCTTGATCTCGGTCACTATGAACGCTTTTTGGGCGTTGAAACCCACAAAGCTAACAATGTTACTACCGGCCGGATTTATCAAAATGTCATCAATAAAGAACGTCGTGGCGATTATTTGGGAAAAACCGTACAAATCATTCCTCATATTACCGACGAAATCAAACGAAACATCAAATTACTGGGTACAAAAGGTGAATTTGACTTCGTAATTACAGAAATTGGAGGAACTGTAGGCGATATTGAATCATTACCTTATATCGAAAGTGTTCGTCAGTTGAAATGGGAACTTGGCAAAAACTGTCTGATTGTTCATTTAACATACGTACCTTATCTTGCCGCAGCCAAAGAACTAAAAACCAAACCGACACAACATTCTGTAAAAGCGTTGCAAGAACAAGGTGTTCAGGCCGACATTCTGGTATTGCGTACGGAACA
>CAIYTJ010000713.1 GCA_903929065.1 uncultured Bacteroidales bacterium
AAAAATCTCTTCATGGAAACACAGCAAGAATTAATAGTCAGTACGGCAAGTCACCTTTTTGAGCAGTTCGGTATCCGAAGTGTTTCGATTGATAATGTGTGTACTGAACTACGAATTTCAAAAAAAACATTTTATACTTATTTTCAACAAAAAGAGGATTTAGTAGATGCTGTTTTGACTTATCAGCGAAATTCTAATTTTGAGAGATACGACAAATTGTTCAAAAATAAAAATGCAATTGATTCACTAATTCTGATTATTAAAGAAATAAAGAAAAACGTTGAGCAGGAATCGCATCGGATTTGGTACGATTTAGCCAAATATTATCCAAGAATCAGTGAAAAGTTTGAAATGCAAAAACGAGAAACTATTCGGGCTGGATTTGAACTTAACTTGCGACAGGGAATTAAAGAAGGTTATTATCGGGAAGATTTGGATGTGGAATTGCTCTCTTTTTTTCATTCGATTCAATTGAAAAACAGTTTTGAGACAATGAATCAGGATCTGAAGAAATTTTCACGAAAGAGATTAATTGATTTTTCTGTTGATATGATGATTCACTTGATTGCCAATGAAAAAGGACTGAAGTACATGGAAGAAAACTATAATAAAGTAGATTAAGATTCATCAAATTAAAACTGTCATTCGTCGGGAAAAAATATCCATTCAACGATTTTATTATCATTATACAATTCAATAAATCTAATTTTGCACAAACTTTAAAGAAATAGACAACTAAAATATTAATTACTAAAATTATTTATGATTGTGAAACGACTAAAAAGAGAAATTGTATTGATGGCTGCAGTGATTTGTATGCTACCTTCAATCATGTTAAAAGCTCAGGACACCCTTGTGGTTTCCTTACCGAAAGCAATTGAGATTGCTATGAGCAAAAGTCCGACAATAAAAGTGGCGGATAAAGAAATACTGCGGGTTGATTATTCCAAAAAAGAAAAATTTGCAGCGCTATTTCCTAGTATATCTGTATCCGGTGCGTATCAGAGAGCTCTTAAAAAACAACGTATGTTTTTTTCAATTCCGGGATTTCCTGCAAATCCGGATGGATTTGAGGTAGGACAGGACAACACTTATAACCTTGGTTTATCTGCATCAATGCCAATAGTTTCTCCTACTTTGTGGGCAGCATTGAAAATGACCGAAACAGATGCACAACTCGCATTGGAAAATGCCCGCTCATCAAAACAGGCATTAATTAATCAGATTTCAAAATCATATTATGCAATCCTGCTAACTCAGGATTCGTATAACGTAATAAAACGAAGTTTTGAAATTACGGCTGAAAACGCCAGAATTATTCAAAACAAATATAAACAGGGAACAGTTTCAGAATTTGAGTGGATAAGGGCAGATGTTCAGGTAAAGAATGCCAGTTCAAATTTAGTTTCAGCACAAAGTGCTGTTAATATGAGTATATTACAGTTGAAAATTTTGATGGGAATCGATATGTTTACCGGATTGAAAGTGGAAGGAAGTTTGGCTGATTTTGAATCAAAAATGTATGGTGATGTTTTATCAATTGACACTACCACGTTAAAATCAAATTCTGATTTGATGCAATTTGATTTAAAAACTAAACAGTTGAACCATGCTTTAAAAATCCAAAAAGCAGCATGGTGGCCTACTCTGGCAGCAAGTTTCAATTATGCTTACATGTCGATGGGAAATGATGGTGATGCAATGAAGTGGTTCCCAAATTCAACAGCAGCATTAAGTCTTTCAATTCCTGTTTTTCAGGGAGGATCCAGACTTTTTAAACAAAAGCAACTTGAGATTCAAATGAATGAAATGAAAGATCAACGTGATAATCTTCGTCATAGCCTGGAATTTCAGGTAATTACATGTCTTGATAACATTAAAAAAGCCATGGAAAAGATTGCATCAAATAAAGAAGGTTTACGACAAGCAGAAAAAGGAGTAACTATATCTAAAAAGATGTATGAAATTGGTACAAGCACTTTTCTGGATTTTTCAAATTCGCAATTGGCATATGTTTCAGCAGGTTTAATGTACAATCAATCAATTTTTGATTATTTGTCGGCTAAGTCCGATTTGGAAAAACTATTAGGAAATGACTCTTTAAAAAAATAAATTTTAGAAATAAAACAATTAAAAATTATACAAATGAAACGAATGAAATTAGTTAGCATGTTGGTTTGTGCATTTGCAATTGGACTGACATCGTGCAGTAAAACCGCAAAAACCGATACAAAAGTGGTTGAAATTGCGAATGTAAAGATTCAACAGGCAGTTATTAAGGATGTTGAACAAACTTATGAATTGACTGCAACAGTACAACCACAGGACAAAAACAGTATTGCGCCTTCAGCTCCGGGTCGTATCCGTCAGATATTGGTGGAAGTAGGACAACACGTAAGTAAAGGACAAAAAATTGTTCAAATGGATGTTGCCAATCTTACAAACCTGGAAGTTCAGATTGACAATTATAAAAAATCGTATAAACGTGTTCAGGAATTATTTAATGTTGGCGGAGCTTCTCAGCAAGATTTGGATAATGTAAAAATCCAGTTGGATATGGCTCAGACAAATTACAAAAATTTGACTGAAAATACCTATCTGTTAAGTCCAATAGATGGAGTGGTAACCGAACGTAATTATGACGCTGGTGATATGTATTCGGCTCAAAAACCGGTTTTGGTGGTAATGAATATTAATCCGGTAAAACTGGTGATTAATGTATCCGAAACTTTCTATGCACAGGTAAAAAACGGAATGCCGGTTAAAATTGGTGTTGATGTATATGGAAATGAGAAATTTCAGGGAAAGGTGAGTCTTATTTATCCTACTATTGATGAACGTACACGTACTTTCCAGGTGGAAGTGAAAGTTAGTAACAACAATAATAAAATCCGTCCGGGAATGTTTGCCCGTGTTCAGATGGAATTTGGAAAAATGAAACGTGTTGTTGTGCCTGATGTTGCTATTGTAAAACAAGCAGGCTCAGGAGCAAAATTTGTATTTGTTTACAACAATGGTAAAGTTGAATACAAACAGGTAGAATTGGGCCGTCGTGACAATACTGAATTTGAAGTGCTTTCAGGATTGAATGCGGGAGATAAAGTTGTTGTAGCTGGTCAGTCAAAGCTGGTTGATGGTACTGAAGTAAAAGTAATTTAGTAGTTTAGAAGCTACTTAATTGATATAGAATAAATTATTAATTGTAAATTATTAATTAAAGAATATGAGTTTATACGAAAGTTCGGTGAGAAAACCGGTAATGACTTCGATAATTTTTATCGCTGTAGTTATTCTGGGACTTTTCTCCTACAATAAATTGCCAATTGATTTGTTGCCAAAGATTGAAACTAACACCATTATGGTTATGACGACATATGATGGTGCCAGTGCATCTGATGTTGAAACAAATGTTACACGGCCGCTTGAAAGCTCTCTGAATACCGTTTCCAACCTAAAAAACATAAAATCAACTTCGAAGGAAAATCGTTCGATTATTACGATGGAGTTTGACTATGGTTTGGATTTGAATGTGGTGACTAATGATATTCGTAATAAATTGGATTTGGTGAAGTCCTATATGCCATCCGGTGCAGGAAACCCAATTATCTTCAAACTTAGCACGGATATGATTCCGGTAATAATGCTTTCGGCTACGGCTAATCAAAGTTTACCGGCTCTTTACAAAATCCTGGATACAAAAGTTTCCAACCCACTGGCACGCATTAACGGTGTCGGCTCTGTGTCTATTAGTGGTGCTCCACAGCGTGAAATTCAGGTTTATGTTGACCCTATCAAGCTTGAAGCATATCACATGACTGTAGAAGCTCTTGCGCAGTATATCCGTATGGAAAATTTGAATACTCCGGCCGGGTCGATGGATGTTGGTAGTGACACTTATGCACTACGTGTTGAAGGTCAATTTAAAGATCCTTCAGAAATGAATAAAATTGTAGTAGGAAATTACAATGGAAAAACTGTGTTTTTGTCGGATGTGGCTGTAATCAGCGATAAACATGAAGAGCGCATGCAGGAAAGTTTTACCAATGGTGTTCAGGGTGCTTCCATTATTGTTCAGAAACAGTCGGGTGCAAATACAGTTCAGATTGCCAGAGACGTAAAAAAAATGTTGCCTGAAATTCAGAAAAGCCTTCCAACAGATGTAAAACTTACTATTATAAATGATACTTCCGACAATATTATTCGTACTATTGACAGTTTGGCGGAAACGGTAATATATGCACTCTTATTTGTAATGATTGTAGTGCTTTTCTTCCTGGGTCGCTGGCGTGCAACGGTTATTATCATTCTGACAATCCCAATTTCGTTAATTGCTGCATTCATTTATCTGGCTTTAACGGGTGGAACCTTGAATATTATTTCGCTTAGCTCCTTGTCGTTGGCAATCGGTTTGGTGGTAGACGATGCCATTGTAGTACTTGAAAATATTACTACTCATATTGAGCGTGGAAGCCGTCCAAAAACGGCTGCTGTAAATGGAACCAATGAAGTTGGACTCTCAATTATAGCTTCTACGCTAACCATTATTGCAGTATTCCTTCCATTAACAATGGTTCCCGGAATGGCAGGTGTAATGTTCTCTCAACTTGGTTGGATGGTAACCATAATTATTACCGTGTCAATGATTTGTGCATTAACATTGACACCGATGTTGGCTTCTCAGTTATTACGCCTCGACCCGAAACGCAGTAAAGGGTTTAATACCGTTTACGGACCAATTGAACGATTGCTCGATAAACTGGATGAAAAATATGCGCAATTGGTTAACTGGGCAGTTCGTCATAAATGGATTGTTATAATTTCAGCTTCTTTGTTTTTTATAACAAGTATTATACCGCTGGCAGTGGGATGGGTGGGAACTGAAAACTTCCCAGCTCAGGATAGTGGATTTGTTTCTGCTGTTGTTGAATTGCCGGTTGGTACAAGAATGGAAATTACCAAAGATGTTTGCCAGAAACTCTATACCGATTGGAAAAAGAAATATCCGGAAATTGATATTATTAATTTTAGTGTAGGACAAGCAAGCAGCAAAAACATCTTTGGTTCATTGTTTAGCAAAAACTCAAGTAATGTTGGTACATTTACATTAAGGCTTGTGAATTTAAAAATGCGTACGCGTTCTGCATTTGCAATTACAGACAGCATACGAAATGATATAAAAGTTATCCCTGAGATTCGCAAATCAACTGTTACCGCAGGTGGTGGTATGAGTATGATGGGTGGACAATCGACCCTGGATGTAGAAATTTATGGTTATGATTTTGCGCAAACCGATAAAGTTGCTGCAGAAATATCGAAACGGGTATCTAAAATTCATGGTTTAGCAAATACAACTGTAAGTCGTGAAGAATATACACCTGAATATCAGGTTGATTTTGACCGGGAAAAACTAGCTCTAAACGGTTTAAACATTGCTACTGCTTCTAATTATCTGAATAACCGAATCAACGGAATAACCGCTTCACTTTATCGCGAAGATGGTGAAGAATATTCAATTGTTGTTGGTTATGCACCAAAATACCGTCAGTCCATCGAAGATGTTGAAAATATTATGATTTACAACAACCAGGGACAAGCTATTCGAGTGAAAGATTTAGGAACGGTTGTAGAACGGTATACTCCACCTACTATCGAACGTAAAAACCGCCAACGTATCATTACAGTTTCATCAACTGTTTCAGGAACCACATTGGATAAAGCGGTAAATGATATTAAGGCTGAACTTAAGAAGGTAGATATTCCTTCTGATATTACAACTACCATTGCCGGTTCGTTCAAAGACCAACAAGAATCGTTTGGAGATTTGGGTGCATTGCTTATGATTATTATTTTACTGGTATTTGTTGTAATGGCTTCGCAATTTGAATCGGTAACTTATCCGTTCATTATTATGTTCTCCATTCCGTTCGGAATCTCCGGAGTAGTATTGGCGCTATGGTTGACAGGTTCAACCTTTAATGTAATGACCTTTGTAGGTGTAATTATGTTGGTAGGTATTGTGGTGAAGAACGGTATTGTGATGGTGGATTATATCAATCTGAACCGTGAACGTGGCAACGGTATTATCCGTGCGGTAGTTACCGGTGGTAAATCACGTCTTCGTCCTGTATTGATGACCAGTTTGACTGCCATCCTTGGTATGTTGCCGTTGGCAATGAGCCATGGACAAGGTGCAGAAATGTGGAAACCAATGGCTGTTACCGTAATTGGTGGTTTGACGGTTTCAACTATGCTGACTTTGATAGTTGTGCCAACAATTTATACATTGTTTGCTGCAAGTGGAGTGAAACGCCAGCATAAGAAACAGAAACGTCAAGCAATTGAAAAAGCAATGTCAATTGAAAACAAATAAAAAAGAGAAATTATGAAATCAATATTTATATCATTCGATCAGGCTTATTACGATCAGGTTCAGGCTATATTATCCATCAACCATGTTCGTGGATTCAGTGGCTGGGAATCGGTTATTGGCCGTGGAAGCGTAACCGGCGAACCGCACTTTGGAACACATGCATGGCCGGCTTTGAATACTGCCATCATTACCATTGTGACTGATGAAAAAGTGAAACCAATTTTGGAAGAATTGCGTGAACTCAATGCTACTTCCGAACGCATGGGAATCCGTGCTTTTGTATGGAACATTGAAGACGGAATGTAGAATCAGTTATCAGTTGACAGTTAACAATTAACAGTCAAAACGTTTTTTCGTTTCTTTTGATTGGAATGCGCTTATTGATTTCAAAATCGATAGGCGCATTTTTTTGAAACTGAACAGATTATTAATAATTTAAGATGGTGGATGTTGGATAAAAAAATGCGCTTTACCAAGTTGGTTAAAGCGCATTATTTTCTTATTACCGCTGTTAGGGCAGTTCACGATCTGTCCCTACGTGGATATTAAACCATCAATTTTTTATAACGAATTCGTTTGGGACCTTCGTCACCAAGGCGCATTTTCTTGTTTTCTTCATATTCGGAGTACGAACCTTCGAACACAAATACTTCTGAATTGCCTTCGAAAGCGATAATATGGGTGCAAATCCGGTCGAGGAACCAGCGGTCGTGACTGATAACCACGGCACATCCTGCAAAGGCTTCGAGACCTTCTTCCAGCGCACGGAGGGTATTTACGTCAATATCGTTGGTTGGCTCATCAAGAAGTAATACATTAGCTTCCGATTTGAGCGTGATAGCCAAATGCAAACGGTTTCGTTCACCACCCGACAGCACCCCGCAGAGTTTTTCCTGATCGCCACCGGCAAAGTTGAAGCGCGAAAGGTAAGCACGGGCATTAATTTCTTTTCCACCTACGCGAATGTATTCTGTACCTCCTGAAACCACCTGATAAACGGTTTTCTCAGGGTCAATATCGGCATGACTTTGATCAACATAACCAATTTTTACGGTTTCACCCATTTCAAATGTTCCTTTGTCGGCTTTTTCAATGCCCATCATCATGCGGAATAATGTGGTTTTACCGGCACCATTAGGTCCGATAATGCCTACAATTCCGTTTGGCGGAAGCATGAAGTTCAGGTTGTCGAACAACAGTTTATCTCCAAATGCTTTAGAAACAGCGATAGATTCAACCACCTTATTCCCCAATCGTGGTCCATTCGGTATAAAAAGTTCGAGCTTTTCTTCTTTCTCGCGCTGATCTTCGTTTATCAACTTGTCATAAGCTTCCAAACGGGCTTTTCCTTTAGCATGACGGGCTTTCGGAGCCATGTGCACCCATTCCAACTCACGTTCAAGAGTTTTGCGGCGCTTGCTGGCTTGCTTTTCTTCGCCTGCCATGCGTGCCGTTTTTTGTTCGAGCCACGAAGTATAGTTTCCTTTCCATGGAATACCTTCACCACGGTCGAGTTCGAGAATCCAGCCCGAAACATTGTCGAGGAAGTAGCGGTCGTGGGTAATGGCAATTACCGTTCCGGCATATTGTTGCAAATGATGTTCGAGCCATTCAACCGATTCGGCATCGAGGTGGTTGGTTGGCTCATCGAGCAATAAAATATCCGGATTACGAAGCAACAAGCGACAAAGTGCCACCCGGCGACGTTCACCTCCCGAGAGATTTTCAATCATCCAGTCTTCGGGCGGACAGCGCAACGCGTCCATGGCGCGTTCCAGTTTATTATCGAGATTCCACGCATCGGCATGGTCGAGTAATTCCTGCAATTCACCCTGACGGGCAATAAGTTTATCGAAATCGGCTTCCGGATCGGCAAATTGTTCGTTGATTTTGTCGTACTCGGCTATCATATCCACAATTTCCTGCACGCCTTCCTGCACAATTTCCTTTACGGTTTTGGTTGGGTCGAGTTTTGGGTCTTGTTCCAGATAACCAACCGAATAACCGGGTGAGAAAACCACTTCTCCATCGAAGCTTTTTTCAACTCCCGCAATGATTTTGAGCAAAGTTGATTTACCGGAACCATTCAAACCGATAATACCGATTTTAGCTCCGTAGAAAAACGAAAGGTAAATGTTGTTCAATACTTTTTTTTGTGGAGGAAACGTCTTGCTGATGCCTACCATCGAGAAAATTACTTTTTTATCGTCGGCCATAATACTATTTACGATTTTTGATTTTAAATTGGAATGCAAAGATACAAAGAAAGAGGGAACTGGAAAATGGGCTAATTTGTCACAGTATCTTAAAAAGAAAGTAAGAATGCCTTATTAAAGTCATTCTATCATGTTGAATTTTTAAAAGTTGAAATCAGATTTATTATTGGTTAATCCAGACGTGGTTCTTTATGAGTAAGCAGTAGGATTACCAAAGCAATTACACCAAACATAAGCGGACCTGGAATCATGGCATATTGTGCAACGCGAATATGCGTGGCAATGGCAACAAGCGTCCAAATAAAAATGCCATAAATGGTGAGATGACGAAAACGCGGCAATAAGATTAATGCAAATCCAAACGCTATTTCAGAAAGTCCGATAGGGAAACGAAACCAAAGCGGATAACCCCAGCTAGCCAAATTTTTCAGTTGCATTTCAATACCAATTACTTTTGTAACCCCTGATGCAAGAAATGCAAGGGCTAATAAGCCTGCCAATACCCAGGCGATGATGTCTTTTGTTTTCATTTTATTTAAAGTTTATAATTATCTTCTTTATGTTGCTTTTGGCAGTGCTTGTATTTACAACTAAATTGTCGGTTATTGCATCATACTTTTGTTATCTTAAATTATACAACTCATTTAAAGTATTCTTTGTTCACAAGACTGTTATAAAAGAGGTCTAAAAAAGTCCCGCAAATTAAGTGAATCAATGCGTACAATAATAAATTCTGCAATAATTAACGAAATTAGCGGGAAATAATAAAAACCATGAAATTTAAAAGCTTCGTCAAATAACTTCAAACTCCATGATGGTTTCCCAAACCCGTTCTTTGATTTCTTCAGGAGTAGGGTTTAATTCTTCAGTGGTGAACGTGCCATTCTCAATATCTATTCGCTCGAAAACCATTAGGTAAAGGGCAAATACGATTTCCAGACTCAACTGGCTGCGAGGTTCCAGCAACGGCATGATTTCGTTCATCATGGCGTAGGTTTTGTAACGGTATTCGGTTGCTACTTTGTAAAGCTCCCTGATCATTTCACGGAAACCTTGCAATATTTCGCCACCCTGAGCTATGGCAAGCAGTTTCGGCCGGTCAAGATTGTATTTCACCATCAAATCTTCGGGAAAATAATTCAAATTGTGCGTATGGTCTTTTACAAAATCACGGATAATATGCACTAAGTAACTGAAAACAGCACACGGTGTCGCCACTTCTTTCACATCGAAAGCCGGTGCAGTATAATCTTCGTCGTTTTTGATCAATCCGCATAAATGGACGAAAATGGAAGCCGGAGCTACCGATGCTCCCGAAGCATAATCCAGAAATGACAGCAACGTTGGGAAACCATCGTTGTAAATGTCGTAAACCATGGATTTGGCAAAAGCTTCGAGCGGCCACGAAGGGATGTGGAATCTTTTGACAGTTTCAATCAATTCTTTTTGGGCAAAATCATCGTTCGAAGCAAACAAAATGGTATTAATCCATTCGGTTACGTTGGCTTCGAACTGCGCCCTGTCTTCCGGTGCAATAGTTTTATGATCCGATTTGTAATTGTCAATCAAATCGTCGATGGCACGCATAAAATGATAGCAGGTTTTGGCTGCATCGTAGCGTTCTTCATCCCAAAAATGGGCGGCAATCAGGATATTCGGGTGTTCCACAATCTTTTCGAAATCGATAGTATGGAAAATGTCCGAATAAATTTTTGTTTTAGACTGAAAAGTTGTTTCCATAATGTTTAGTTCAAAATTTCTTTTATAATCCGTTCGCTTGTAAGTTTAGCTCCCAATAAAACGAGTGGAATTCCGTTTCCAGGGTGTGTACTTCCTCCGACAAAATACAGGTTTTTATACTTGTTATGACGGTTGTGCGGACGAAACCAACCCATTTGAAAAATGGTATGGCTCAGGCTTCCGAACACCGAACCGTTAGCTACATTGCAATAACTTTCGAATGTTTTCGGCATAAAGCATATTTCAAATTTTATATGCTCTTCAATGTCGGTCATTCCGGCTTCTTTCAACCGGCGGATGACTGATTCACGCGCTGAAAGTTTCAACGCTTGCCAGTCCTGATCGGCTTTTTTATCGATATGACCAACCGGAATAATCACCGAAAGCGTGTCTTCATTTGCCGGTGCAGCCGATTTGTCGGTGCGAACCGGTGCATGGACATAGAAACTCGGGTTGCCGGACAATGATTTCTCGTTGAAAATCTTATCCATGCCTTCTTTGTAGGGTTCGTTCAGGAAAATGCTGTGATGGTCGAGTTGTGGATAGATTTTATCGACGCCCCAGTGAAATACAATGGCCGAGCAGGAATATTCTTTCCGTTTCAGACGGTTTGCTTTTCGTTTATTGGGCAATAATTGGTCATAAACATACGGCAAATCGGCATTGGCAATCACAATTCCGGCAGGAATCGTTTCACCGTTTTCCAACAGAATTCCTTCGGTTTTATTTCCTTTTACCATGATGCTGGCAACCGGTTTTTTGAAATGAAACTGTACGCCCAGTCCGGTGGCGGTTTCCATGAGTTTTTCTACAATCCGGTGCATGCCACCGTTGGGGAACAACGCTCCTTCGGCAATTTCAGCTCCCGGTAACATGGAGAAAAAAGCGGGCTGGCGGTACGGATTCTGCCCTACATAAATATTCTGAAACGTAAATGCTTTTTGTAGGCGGTGATCGGTGAAAAACCGTTTAATGTAATCGGATTGTTTGATCCATGTTTTCAGTTTAATCAGCAACCAGATGCTTTTCAGGTTGATAAACTGGAAAATGTGGTAGAAATTTCGTCCAAGCAACCCGTTCATCGACCTGTCAAAGAAATCATATCCTTCCTTGATATATTTTTCATATTGTGCATGGCTGCCTGTTTCAATGGTTTCGAGCTGCGCTTTCATTTTTTCCGGATCGCGCGTGAAGGCAAAATCGGTTCCATCGCCGAAAAACAATTTATAAACCGGTTCGAGCGAAGTGGTTTCCAGTTCGGCATCCATATCCATTCCCAACGCCGAAAAAACCTGACGGTAAAGCGATGGCATCAGCAAAATGGTTGCACCCAGGTCGAAACGATGGCCTTCCTGCACCATTTGTCCGCAACGGCCGCCGGGGTTGGCGTTTTTCTCGAAAACCTCCACGGCAAAACCATTTTGTGCCAGAAAAACAGCGGTGGCAAGACCACCGACTCCGGCACCGATTATGACTGCTTTTTGCTGATTGTCCATCAATCCTTATTCTATAAATTGATTAAATTCGCGTTTGCCAAATCCTGAATAATCCGGTTCATTACTTCATTGATATGTTCGTCTGGTTCTTTATTCATGGTGTTTTCTTTGTACCATGCAATAATTTCTTTTGCGCCTTCACGGAATGAAATCTGAGGATGGTAATCGGGAACAAACTTTTTGATCTTCGAATTGTCGAAAATCATGCTGTGTGATTTATCGCCCAGCAGGCTGTCGCCAATGGTTTTATCGTACCGTGCAATTATTTCGGACGGAACATGAATCAACTTGGGCGTCACACCTAATTCGGCGGCAAGAGTCATGAAAATGCTGTTCCACGTCAGCCATTCGTCGGAAGTAATGTGGAAAGCCTCGTTGATGGCGCTTTTATTTCCCAATAAACCCACCAACCCCACGGCAAAATCGCGGTGATGAGTGAGCGGCCAAATGGAAGTGCCGTCGCCATGAACCACCACGGGCAACCCGCGAAGCATACGGTGTAAAACGGTATAACCGCCCTGCACGGGAACCATCGTTTTGCTGTAGGTGTGCGAGGGACGGATAATGGTATACGGAAATCCGCTATTTGCGAACTCGGAAACTAGCAGATTTTCGCACGCTATTTTATTCCGGGAATATTCCCAAAAAGGATTTTCCAACGGCGTTTCTTCGGTAACAGGCAGGGTAGAGGGCGGAGTCTGGTACGCCGAGGCGGAACTGATAAACACAAACTGGTCGGTTTTGCCGGTAAAGAGCCTTATATCGTTCAAAATATGTTCGGTTGTGTAGGCAATAAAATCGACTACGGCATCGAAATGATGGCCGGCAATCGCCTTTTCGGTTTCTTCCACCTGGCGGATATCAGCAACAATGGTTTTTGCTCCCTGTACGTTACGGATGCCGGAGGAAATGCCCCGGTTTAAATGGTATAAATCAATGCCGTGGCTGATGGCTATTTCCGAACATGCCGAACTGATATTGCCTGTGCCGCCGATAAATAAGACTTTCATACGGATTAATCTTTTATTTTTGCAAAGATATAAAAAAGTGTGAATTACAATACCGAGTATGAATATTCTTTTTAATATAATTAATTGAATAAATTATTACGCTCAACCAACTGACCACCAACGTGAATTTTAATAAATAAGGTTGTTGTGTAAAGTTCATTGTTTATCTATAAATCCGAACCTTTTTGAAATAAAAAGACTCGAACCTGCCTACCTTTGATAATATTACCCACCATTAAATCACCTTTTATGCTATTTATTTCAACCCTGTACAAAGCAATCTATTGGTATATCAGTACCATCGACAGGAAAAAAGAAGTGCTTTTTATGAATTACGGTTATCATGATTCGTCTGAGGAAATTAAGCTTCAGCAAGTTGATGAAATAAACCGGTATTCCATTCAGTTATATTACCGTCTGGCCAAAATGGTCGATATTCATCACAAAGATATTGTGGAAGTAGGCAGCGGACGTGGCGGCGGACTGGCCTATATCACCAAACGATTTACACCTTCCTCGGCTCTGGGAATCGATTTGAATAAGAAGGCCGCCAAATTTGGAAACGCGCATTATAACCTGAAGGGACTGACTTTCAGGCAGGGCAATGCGCAACAGCTGGATGTGCCTAACGATAGTGTCGACGTGGTTTTCAATGTCGAATCGTCGCACCGGTACCCGAAAATGAAATTGTTTTTAGATGAAGTGTACCGGATTCTAAAGCCCGGTGGACACTTTATGTTTACCGATTTTCGGGTCAAAAAGGAAATGGAAAAACTAACCCACCTGCTGGCTCAATACCGGTTTGTGAAATTTGACGAGCAGCAGATTAATAACGAAGTGGTGGAAGCGTTGAAACTGGATGACCTCCGGCGAAAAAAATTAATAAACCGTTATGCACCGCCATTTTTTCGAAAGGCATTTCGCGATTTTGCCGGCAGCAAAGGCTCTCCAACCTTTAATGATATCAAAAGCGGGGAAATGGTGTATTTTGTGTTTGGATTTCAGAAGCCGTTCTAAAAAATTACCCCCAGATTTATACCGTACGATTCGTATTGGGAATAGGCATTGGTTGGTGAGAACTGGATATTGATATCGGCACCAATGGTGAGGTAAAAGCTTTTGAAAACTTTGTACCCAAAAGTATATGAAGCATCGATGGAAGGTGCTATGTATTGGGTTTGGAACATGTACGAATAACCGGCATCGAGGGCAAAGCTGCTCAATGTCTTTTTGCCGGGATTGAAATACCGCAAATCAATCATCAACGGCACCAGTGTTTCGTTCAAAATGGATTTAAAGCCTGTGGTAGCTCCAACGGCAATGCTGTGGTAAAGAAAAAAATCGTAGGTAACGTTTAGTTTGTACGAACCGATGGCCAGATTGTCTGACGTAGCCACATCAGGTGTGAAAAAGTCGCCGATACCGGCCTGAATGATAAAAAGTTGTTTTTTGGCAATCGGTACGGTGCTTTCAGTTGATTCAGACAAAGGCTCAGGCACAGGTGTGTTTTCAGTGGATGCATTTTTTGCCAGATATTCCCGGATTTGGCGTTTTGTGACATTCATTTTTAAGGTATGTACACCGGCATCTCCAATGTCAGCGACAGGAATTAAAAGCTGGCCGCGATCGGTATCAATTTTCACTGTTTTGTTTGGACCGAGATTGACTAATTTACCGCAAATAATATCTCCATTTTTTAGAAACAACGTGTCCTGCACTGCTTCTTGTGCCGATACAGCTGTGCAAAGTAGAATAAATACGAAGAATAAGAATTGCTTTTTCATATTATAAGCCCCCTTTTGGGGGTTTGGGGGTCTTTAAACAATCAAATGCGGCACGAACCGGCTCAGATTATCGGTTATCAGCGTGTTAGTTTCGCGTATACCGATTCCGGCAGCTTCCTGACCCACCACCCAACTTCCGATGAGCGGATAATTGCCATCAAACTCCGGTAGCGGACATAATTCCTGATAAATAAAACCTTCTTCACCGTAATCGCCTTTGGTTTCGGAAATCAACTTTCCATTGTCGAAAAGCTGAATATTCGCTCCTTCACGCGACAGGATAGGCTTTTTGGCATAACTGAAACCGAGCGAAGTTTTCTCAACCTCGGTGAACGAGGGTAATAAATTCGGATGTCCGGGATTCAGCTTCCATAAAACAGGCAGAATGGCTTTGTTGGATAAAATCATTTTCCAACTCGGTTCAATCCAGAATGTTTTGTTGCGGTCGGGGATAATATGATTGCCAAACTCTTCGTTTGCCAGCCATTCCCACGGATACAATTTGAAAATGTTTTTAATCGGCAGTTCATCCAGGTCGCGGAATTCAAACCGGTCGACGTTCCATCCAATATCAGGCAGGTTGATAAATTTGGTGTCGTATCCGGCCTGAATAGCGCAATCCCGCATGTATTCGGTCGTGGTCAGGTCTTCCAGGTTTTCCTCCATGGCCGCGAAATGCAATGTGCCTTCGTGCAGGTATTCTTTCAGATATTTCCAGTAAGCAATCAGTTTTTCATGTATGGAATTGAACTGGTCGTTTTTCGGAAACTTATCCTGCAGCCAGTACCATTGCACCACCGACGATTCAAAAAGCGAAGTCGGCGTATCGGCATTAAATTCCAGCAATTTCGGCACGCCGTCTTTCATCGAAAAATCGAAACGTCCGTAAATAGCTGGTGCATCATCGTTCCATGTGTTTTCAATATGTGGCACAAACCATTCGGGAATATGAAACCGACGGTACAGTTTGTTGTCCATCACATATTGTACGGCTTCGAGGCTCATTTCCCAAAGATCATTGGTGGCTTTTTCGATGGTGTCGATTTCCGTCATGTTGAATTCGTAGTAAGCCGATTCGTCCCAATACGTATTGTCCAGCGTATGAAAACCAAATCCGAGTGCTTCCACTTTCGATTGCCAATCAGGGCGGGGTGAGGTAGTTCTTCTTTTCATAATTTAGGATGAAACATGAAAAGCACTGCCGCCAAATCCACCACGAACGGTAGCGCTTTTAAATGAACTGCTCCCAATATTGGAGCCTTCGTGAATGCCACCGGAATAATAACCTGCGCGGTAATATCCGTTGCCCATAAATAAACCGTACGGGCGAAATACATAGAAACCGCCATAATGAGAACCATTTCCGTGAGTCTGGGTATAATTTGCTGTGGTGTCGGAGCGCATGTATACTTTTTGGTCACGTTGGGTTTTGGGATTATTGCAAGCCGCAAGCGTAGCCGAAACCAACACCAATTTTATGATTTTCGATTTTTTCATGGCTTATTTCACGGTTATATAAATCTCGTAATCTTTCCGCAGAAAAACATTTTTGGTTTCGCCGTTATCGTTTTCTGCTTCTTCGGAAGTAATCCCCAATGAAGGCAAAGTATCTCGGTGAATAACAGTTTTTGCCAAAACTTTATGAAACCAGATTTTGTTGGTGGTAATCATTACATCGAGACTGTCGTTGAGATGATCTACCTGGATGCTGGTTTCGATGGCTCCGTTTTTTTGCACTTCTTTCACTTTATCCTCGTTGCAGGACTGGAAGGCAAGTATGCATATTGGTAAGAAAAGATAAAAAATGATTTTCTTCATATGAATAGTTTTTAGTTGAATTTTCTTCCTGCAAAGATTATAAAAAATATTTAAATTAACGGCAATTTTGCTGTGAAATTTGAATGAAATGCAATTAAAAAAGCTACAGGTAAATTTCTGTAGCTTAAAAATAAATGATAGAATGATTTTATTTATTGGTTTTATTTTTTAAAACCATTCTGAAAATAACAAAAGCCACCAGAATTATGGCAAATCCAGCCAGAAAAGCTACCAACGAATCGGAGTTGAAACTTCTGAAATAAAATCTTCTGGCCAAGACCGCAAACAGAATAAGAACTATTCCGATAATCAGCGTTTTTGATTTTGCAGGAGTTTTTTGCATAATACTGAAAGTTGAAATTTATTGTCCGAAAGGTTTCTGAGTACTACAATTAATGTTTTCACCCGGCGAAACCTGAAAATAATTGCAAAAATACTGATAATACTGATACCGGTAGGCAGTTTTGTCAAGTTTGGCACCGTTGCATTCCACGCCGCCGTTTATCACATTCACCGTGGCTCCAAAACCGGGTACACGCCCTTTCAGCAAATCATTTTCAGTTGGTTTCCATTTGCCCGACATGATATCGTGGCATGATGGTTTAGGAAATTGAGGTGTCATCCAGAACCAAATGGCTGAAGCAAATGAAAGAACCGGATCTTTTGCCAGCCATTCGGGATGCTGCATCAGTGAATCTTTCGTTCCAAACCACGTTTCGCTGAATTGACCGTAATTGTAATTCCAGCTGAGTTGTTTTGGTCCGCGTCCCAAATAACTTTTACCTTCCACAGGCGGATAATTTTTCTTAGTCAAATCGGCATACTTGCTTTTGGTGCTGTCTTCCATTTCCTCCACAAAATAAAGTCCCCACTTAAAATAACCATCCGGAGCTTCCGCCCAACCACCGCTTGTTTCCTGGGCAATATTGGCCAAAAAAGCTGCCAATTCGCGTTTTTGCGTGGTTTTATCGCCGGTCAGAAAATTTGGAAAAACCCTTGCTGCTTTTACAAAAGCCTTAAAAGTATAGAAATCGCTCACTCTTGTTTTCGAAAAAACGCCGGTTTTACCATATCGGTTGGGGAAAAGTTCGTTCCACTTCTTTTCATTCAGGTATTTAGTCAGAGAAGTTTTATTCAGGTGGTTAAGGCTTTTACACAGCGGTACTTTGACTGGCAAGACGGTTTGAGAGCAAATATTGATTGTCAGGAACAGCGTCAATATTGTCAGCAACTTTTTCATGAAGAAAATGGAGTTTTTCAACATCAATTTTGAACTAAAAGTTTAGCGGATTTGAGATTTTTAATGTTCTCCAGAATGCTTGCAGCAATTCCTTCGGCATCAAGTCCGAGCATGTGGTATAGTTCTTCAGGACTTCCGTGTTCCACAAAATTATCAGGTATTCCGAGGCGTTTTACCTGAATATTATAATTGTTGTCGGACATAAATTCAAGCATCGCACTACCAAATCCACCCTGAATTACGCCATCTTCAATGGTAATAATTTGTCTGAATTTTTTGGCAATATCGTGAAGCATAACCTCGTCAAGTGGTTTCAGAAAGCGCATATCATAATGTGCAATGGAAATATTTTGTTCTTTTTCAATTTTTTCAATTGCTTTTTCGGCCGGTATAGCCATTGTTCCAATGGTCAAAACAGCAAAATCATTTCCTTGTTTCAGGCATTCGCCTTTGCCAATTTCAAGCTCTTGCATGGGTTGACGCCAATCGACAATTGTTCCTTTTCCACGTGGATATCGAATCACAAACGGACCTTTGTTTTCTAATTGGGCTGTAAACATCAGGTTGCGAAGTTCAATTTCATTGCGCGGTGCGGTAATAGTCATATTTGGAATGCAACGCATAAATGCCAGATCAAATTGACCGTGATGCGTTGCACCATCTGCGCCTACAATACCGGCACGATCCAGACACAAAACCACATTCAGATTCTGCAGCGCTACATCATGAATAACATTGTCATAAGCCCGCTGCATAAACGAAGAATAAATGTTGCAAAATGGAATCATTCCTTCCTTAGCCATTCCGGCTGAAAAAGTTACGGCATGACCTTCGGCAATTCCGACATCAAAAACGCGGTTTGGTAATTCATTTTGCATAAAAACCATGGAGCAACCGGTCGGCATAGCCGGAGTCACACCAACGATTTTTTTATTTTTCAAGGCAAGTTTTGTAAGCGTTTTCCCAAAAACATCCTGAAATAATGGTGGTTCCGGAATCTCGGATTTACAGGCTGAACGTTCTCCGGTTTCCACGTCAAATTTACCCGGTGCATGCCATTCAGTGGCCGATTTTTCAGCTGGCTCATAGCCTTTTCCTTTTTTGGTAATGATATGAAGCACTTTCGGACCGTTATATTTTTTGATTTCTGACATAATCCGAACCAATTCATCCACATCATGACCATCAATCGGTCCAAAATATCGGATATTTAATCCCTCAAAAATGTTGTGTTGTTTTGTCAGCGCAGCTTTTACGGTGTTGTTAAGACTTATAATTCTGTCCCGGCCTTTTTCAGTGATTAACCCGATTCTTTTAAGCGCATTATATGTTTTATACCGGATTTTATTGTAAGCACGCGACGTGGTAATGTCAACTAAATATTGAGTAAAACCGCCTTTTATCGGATCAATAGCCATTTGATTATCATTTAATATAATCAGCAGGTTGTTTTTGTCCATCGACGTGTTATTCAATCCTTCAAAAGCCAACCCGCCTGTCATCGCGCCATCGCCAATTACTGCCACCACTTGTCGTTTTGGTTCTTCTTTCAAAAGTGATGCCACCGACATTCCCAATCCTGCCGAAATGGAAGTTGAGGAATGTCCCACTCCGAAGGCATCATATTCGCTTTCTTTTGGGTTAGGAAATCCGCAAATGCCTTTAAATTGTCTGTTGGTATGAAACTGATCACGACGGCCGGTAAGAATTTTGTGTCCATAAGCCTGATGACCTACATCCCAAACAATACGGTCGTATGGCGTGTTAAATACATAATGAAGTGCAACAGTAAGTTCAACCACACCTAAACTAGAGCCTAAATGCCCCGGATTTTTAGAAACTTCGTCAATAATAAATTGTCGGAGCTCATCGCAAACTTCGGGAAGTTCATTTCGTTTAACAGCCTTTAAATCAATAGGAGAGTTGATATGATTGATATAGTGATAGTCCCTTTTTTCCATGATATTTTCAAAATTCAATACAAAAATAATACAAATTTACGGTCATTATTGTATTTGCAACTTATATCTTCGTTTCATTTATGTTTTTTATATAACATTATCGGACGGAAATTGCTCATTTTGTATTGAATTATGATTTATTCTAAAAAAACAAGCCATATTTCTTACAAATTGAACAATAATAACATTTTTTTCTTTTAAACTATTTGAAATTTCAATTAGTTGGCTTATCTTTGCAGCCGAAATACAAACAAAATGAATTCTCTAAGCTTTAATTCAATTCTATTCCTCGTCGTGCTTTTGGTCCAAAATCAGAAGTGAGATGGTTGCGTTGTATTAAATGCATTGAACATACAAAAAACCTTTCTCACCATAACGGAGAAAGGTTTTTTAATTTAAACAAGGTGAAGTAATAAAATAAAAAATATGAAACGGGAATTACGCAGCATTACAAGTACTGGTGGCCGTAGAATGGCCGGAGCTCGATCGCTTTGGCGTGCCAATGGAATGACCGACCAGCAAATGGGAAAGCCCATTATCGCCATTGTAAATTCGTTTACACAATTTGTACCCGGCCATGCACATTTGCATCTGATAGGTCAGAAAGTAAAAGCAGAAATAGAAAAACTCGGTTGTTTTGCAGCTGAATTTAACACCATTGCCATTGACGATGGAATTGCCATGGGGCATGATGGGATGTTATATTCCCTGCCATCCCGCGATTTAATTGCGGATAGTGTGGAATTCATGGTGAACGCTCACAAAGCTGATGCCATGGTGTGTATCAGCAATTGCGATAAAATTACACCGGGAATGCTTATTGCATCCATGCGGTTAAATATCCCGACCATTTTCGTTTCAGGTGGACCGATGGAGGCCGGCGAACTGGACGGAAAACATTTGGATTTAGTGGATGCCATGGTTCAATCGGCCGATGAAAGCGTTTCCGATGATCAGGTAAAAAGGATTGAGAATGCCGCATGTCCGACCTGTGGTTCTTGTTCGGGAATGTTTACCGCCAATTCGATGAATTGTCTGAATGAAGCAATCGGTCTGGCTTTGCCCGGTAACGGAACCATAGTTGCCACACATGCCAATCGTACTCAACTTTTTGTTGATGCAGCCAAACTGATTGTCGAGAATGCCAATAAATATTATTTCGAAGGTGATGACTCTGTGTTGCCACGTTCAATCGCCACTCGCGAAGCTTTTATGAACGCCATGACATTGGATATTGCCATGGGCGGTTCGACCAATACAGTTCTTCATATTCTGGCAATTGCTCACGAAGCTGAAGTTGAATTCACCATGGATGATATTGATGCGCTTTCACGCAAAACACCTTGTTTGTGTAAGGTGGCACCGAATTCACAGAAATATCATATTGAAGATGTAAACCGTGCCGGTGGAATTTTGGGTATTTTAGCTGAACTCAGCAAAGGCGGACTTCTGGATAAATCAGTTAAACGGGCTGATGGCCTGACATTGGGAGAAGCCATTGAGAAATTTGATATTACAAGTCCGTTTGTTATTCCGGTGGCCATTGAAAAATATAAAAGTGCACCAGCTCATATATTCAATCTGGTAATGGGTTCGCAACATACTCAATATCCTGAATTGGACGGCGACCGAATCAACGGCTGTATCCGTGATATAGAGCATGCTTACACCAAGGATGGTGGACTTGGAATTTTAAAAGGAAACATTGCACAGGATGGTTGTGTTATTAAAACCGCAGGTGTTGATGAAAGTATATGGAAATTTACCGGACCGGCTAAGGTTTTCACTTCTCAGGATACTGCTTGCGAAGGAATTTTACGGGGCGATGTGGTTTCGGGTGATGTGGTGGTTATCACGCATGAAGGACCAAAAGGCGGTCCCGGTATGCAGGAAATGCTTTATCCGACGTCGTATATCAAATCAAAACATCTTGGTGCAGCATGTGCATTAATTACCGATGGACGTTTTTCGGGTGGAACTTCCGGTTTGTCAATCGGTCACGTTTCACCGGAAGCTGCTGCAGGTGGAAATATCGGACTAATTCACGATGGTGATATTATTGAAATTGATATTCCAAGTCGTTCAATAAATGTGAAAGTAAGCGATGCCGAATTGCAGATTCGTCGCGAAGCAGAATTGGCTCGTGGAAAGGACGCATTTAAACCAAAAGACAGAAATCGTATCGTTTCACAGGCCTTGCGTGCTTATGCGAGCATGGTAAGTTCGGCCGATAAAGGTGCTGTGAGAATGGTAGATTGATATTTGTAAATTCAGGAAAATAAAATTTAGATAACTCAGAAATTTAGTTGAAAAACTGCAAAGATTGAGGAAAATATATGGAAACAAAAACTAAAATAACAGGAGCTCATGCATTTATGCAGGCTTTGGTGGCGGAAGGAGTTGATACTATTTTCGGTTATCCGGGCGGTGCAATTATGCCCGTTTTCGATGCATTATACGATTACGACAAACATTTAAATCATATTCTAACCCGTCACGAACAAGGTGCAACACATGCAGCACAAGGTTATGCGCGTGTTTCGGGAAAAGTAGGCGTTTGTCTGGTGACTTCCGGTCCGGCAGCAACCAATGCCATTACCGGTGTTGCGGATGCAATGCTTGATAGCACTCCGTTGGTTGTTATTACCGGACAAGTTGGCGCTGCGTTGTTGGGAACGGATGCTTTTCAGGAAATTGATGTGGTTGGTATTACTCAACCAATTACCAAATGGGCGTACCAGATTCGTCGTTCGGAAGATATAGCCTGGGCTGTTGCCCGCGCATTTTATATTGCACGCAGCGGCCGTCCAGGTCCTGTGGTGCTTGATTTTGCCAAAAATGCACAAATTCAGGAAGTCGACTTCGACTACAAACCTTGTACTTTTATCCGCAGCTATTTACCTGTTCCGGAAGTTCAACCGAATCAGATTGAAGCGGCTGCTGCATTAATCAATCAGGCAAAAAAACCGTTTGCGTTAGTTGGACAAGGCGTTATTTTGTCCAATGCTGAAAACGAATTGAAAGCATTTTTGGAAAAAGCCGATATTCCTGCTGCCTGGACATTGCTTGGTGCATCAGCTATGTCGTCGGATTTTCCGTTGAATAAAGGATTTCTGGGAATGCACGGAAACGTAGGACCCAATATGAAAACCAACGAATGTGATGTGCTTATTGCCATCGGAATGCGTTTTGACGACCGCGTTACCGGTGACTTGAAAACTTATGCCAAACAAGCCAAAATCATTCATTTGGATATAGATATTGCCGAAATAGGTAAAAATGTAATTCCAGATGCGCCGGTATTGGGTTCGGCAAAGGATACATTACCAGCTTTAACTGCAAAACTTAATCCGGCAAAACATACTGAATGGATTGCATCTTTTGCGGAATATGAAAAACTGGAATTGGAAAAAGTTATCCAACGCGAAGTTTATCCGGAATCGGGTGAAATAACGATGGGCGAAGTAATTCGCAGAGTATCGGATGCAACGTTTGACAATGCAGTGATTGTAACTGATGTTGGACAGAACCAAATGCTGGCTGCACGTTATTCAAAATATTCACAAACACGAAGTCTGGTTACTTCGGGCGGCTTGGGAACGATGGGATTCGGGCTTCCGGCTGCTATGGGCGCTAAAATGGGTGCTCCGGAACGTACTGTTTGTACATTCTGCGGCGATGGCGGTTTCCAAATGACTATTCAGGAACTGGGAACCATTATGCAGGAGCAAATTGGTGTAAAAATGATAATTCTCAACAATCATTACCTCGGAATGGTACGCCAGTGGCAGGAAATGTTCTTTGACGAACGGTATTCATTCACCAATATGCAAAATCCCGATTTCGTGGCAATTGCCAAAGCCTATCGCATTGATGGAAGTGAGGTCCATAAACGAGAAGAACTTGATGCAGCTATTGCGGATATGTTGAAAGACGACAAACCGTATTTGCTGGTTGTAAATGTAGAGAAAAAAGGGATGGTTTTCCCAATGGTTCCTGCCGGTGCATGTGTTACAAACATTTTATTAGGAGATTAAATTATGGAAAATACATTATACACGATAACGGTTTTTTCAGAAAATACGGTCGGTTTGCTTGGTCAGATAACGATTATTTTTACTCGTCGTAATTTGAATATCGAAACACTTTCGGTTTCGCCGTCAGCTATAAAAGGCATTCATAAGTTTACCATCACGTTACTTTCTACTGAAGAAGTGGTTTCGAAAATGGTAAAACAGATTGACAAACGCGTCGATATTCTGAAAGCCTATTACAACACGGATGAAGATTTGGTCTTTCAGGAAATTGCCTTGTATAAAGTGGCAACCGATAAGCTTTTCGAGAAAGGTTCGGTAGAAGAATTAATCCGCAAATACCATGTTCGTGTGTTGGAAATGAATGCCGACTATGTGGTTTTTCAAAAAGCCGGGCATTATGAAGAAACGCAGCAAATGTTCGAAGAACTGAAGGAAACCGTTGGTGTTTTGCAGTTTATCCGTTCGGGACGTGTGGCAATTACCCGTTCGAAAGTAGAGCGATTGAGCGACATGCTTGAATCGATTCAGGAAAAATTCGAAAAAAATCAGTAATTTTGCAGCCTGAAAAAATACTGAACTACATGTCATACAAAAAGTCTTATCCTTTCCGGATTCAACCGCAAGATGTTGATTTCCAATTTAAGGTAACCATGGCAGCGTTGGGGAATATTCTCCTGACAACCGCCGGTTTTAATGCTGATGAGAACGGTTTTGGTATCCGGAGGTTGAATGAAATTGATTGCACGTGGGTGTTGACTCGGTTTGCGGTGGAAATGAAACGTTTCCCGGAGCAATACGAAGATATTTCGGTGGAAACATGGATTGAGGAGGTGGGACGTGCCAGCACGACCCGTAATTTTTGCATCCGTGATTCGAAAAATGAAATTATCGGAAATGCCTGTTCCGTTTGGGTGATGCTCGATATGAAAGCCCGACGGGCAAAGGATTTGCTGACGTTGGATGGCATTCATCAGTTTGCTTCGGGCGAAGCCGGATTAATTGAAAAACCAATGAAACTCGACACGGTTGATGGCGAAGATTATGACGGATTCAAAGTAAAATACAGCGATATCGACATTAACGGACACGTCAACACAATCAGTTATATTGAATGGATCAGCGATTGTTTTTCGCTGGACTGTTACCGGAAATGTGGAGTAAAACGCTTTGAGTTCAATTTTATGAATGAAATGCTTTACGATGATTTTGTTGAAATCGTAGGGAAACAACACCGGCCGGGTGATTTTCGTTTCGAAATCATGAAAGAAGATAAAACAGCTTGCCGTGCAAGAGTAGTTTTTTGAAAGAAAATAAATAGAATATCAAATAAATTAATTCTCAGCAAACTAAAAGTGAGGTTGAGTTTAAAATCAAAGAAAATGGCAAATTATTTCAGTTCACTTCCACATCGCCTGAAAGTTCAGGAGCTTGGAAAATGTGATTTTATGCAAAGCAGCGAATTCGCTGATGGAGTTAAGAAACTTGTTGGAAAGAAAATCGTGATTATCGGTTGCGGTGCGCAGGGATTGGCACAAGGCCAGAATATGCGCGACAGCGGCCTTGATGTGTCTTACGCGTTGCGTCAGGAAGCGATTGACAACAAACGTGCTTCGTATGTAAATGCTACCGAAAACGGTTTCAAGGTGGGTACTTTCGAAGAATTGGTTCCGACTGCTGACCTGGTGTCGAACCTTGCTCCGGACAAACAACACACTTCGGTGGTTAATGCAGTGGTTCCGTTTATGAAAAAAGGCGCTTGTCTTTCATATTCACACGGCTTCAATATTGTGGAAGAAGGAACTCAAATCCGCAAGGACATTACCGTGGTGATGATTGCTCCAAAATCGCCTGCCTCGGAAGTTCGTGCAGAGTATCTTCGCGGTTTCGGCGTTCCAACGTTGATTGCCGTTCACTCGGACAACAATCCTAACGGCGACGGACTGGAAATAGCCAAAGCCTATTGCGTGGGTACAGGTGGTCACAAGGCCGGTGTGTTGCTTTCGTCGTTCGTTGCCGAAGTAAAATCGGATTTGATGGGCGAGCAAACCATTCTTTGCGGATTGTTGCAGACGGGTTCTATTCTTTCATTCAACAAAATGGTTGAAAAAGGAATTGACGCCGGATATGCTTCCAAACTGGTTCAATACGGTTGGGAAACGATTACCGAAGCGTTGAAAATCGGTGGTATCACCAACATGATGGACCGGTTGTCGAATCCCGCTAAGATTGAAGCATTCAAACTGGCAGCCGAATTGAAAGATATTATGCGTCCGTTGTTTATCAAACACATGGACGATATTTTGTCGGCTGAATTCTCGAAAACCATGATGGAAGACTGGGCTGCCGGCGATAAAAACCTGTTGGCATGGCGTGCTGAAACCGGTGAAACTGCTTTCGAAAAAACTCCTGCCGGAAATGTTGAAATTTCCGAACAGGAATATTTCGATAATGCCGTGTTGATGGTTGCTTTCGTGAAATCGGGTGTGGAACTGGCTTACGAAACCATGACTTGCTCGGGCATTAAAAACGAATCGGCTTACTACGAATCGTTGCACGAAACGCCGCTTATTGCCAATACCATTGCGCGCAAAAAATTATTTGAAATGAACCGGGTAATTTCCGATACCGCCGAATACGGTTGCTACCTGTTCGACCATGCTTGCAAACCGCTGTTGGCTGACTTTATGAAGAAAATCGATACTAATGTAATCGGTAAAAACTTCAATGCAGGCAAAGATGGCCACGTGGATAACTTCGAACTGGTAAAAGTAAACGCCGCTATCCGCAATCATTCCATCGAAATTTGTGGTGCCGAATTGCGTGCTGCCATGACGGCAATGAAAAAGGTAGTAGAATAATATTATCTTGTAGAGACGCAAGGCTTGCGTCTCTACAAGATAAATGATACAATAAGAGTTGCTCCAACCGGAGGCAGCTCTTGTTTTGTTTAATGGCTAAAATAGTTGAAAGTTAGTTCCCGCTTGGAGCGAAAGCATGAAATTTCTCCGTCGTTGCCTTTCGCTCCGAGCGAAAAGGCAAATTTTCGCTACCGCAGGCTTTCGCTCGGAGCAAAAACGTGATTTTTCTCTGTCGCGAGGTTTCGCTCGGAGCGAAAGGACAAATTTTCTCCGCCGCATGCTTTCGCTCCGTGCGGAAGCATGAATCTTAAAAAAGTAGGTTTTCACTCGGAGCGGTGGGATTATTTTTCTTTCATTCTCCCCAAATACACCATCAACACCAGCGTCATCACTCCGCTCATTATAAAAAGGTATTTGGCTCCCAGGCTGTACCAGATAATGCCCGCCAGTGAACTGGCCACCATCGTGCAGACACTTTGCAGGGCGGAGAAAGTGCCAATGGCTGTTGCGGTGTCTTTTTTGTCGGTGATATTGCTGATCCAGGCTTTGGAAACGCCTTCGGTGGCCGAAGCATATAGTCCGTAGATAAAGAATAGTGCCAGAAAAATATAGAGATTGGTATTGATGGAAAATCCGAAATAGACCATCGAAAACAATCCCAGTCCGATAATAAACATGCGTTTCAGTCCGATTTTATCAGCCAGCGAGCCAACCGGAAAGGCAAACAGCGCGTAAACCATGTTATAGAAAATATAAATGCCAATTACGTATGTGTCATTCAGCCCGGCATCTTTGGCTTTGAGCAGCAGAAACACATCAGAGCTGTTGAACAGTGTAAACAGCAGCAATCCGATTAATAATTGTCGGTAGGCAGCCGGACTTTGTTTCCAGTATTTCAGAAACGAAAAGAACGAAACTTTTTCACGGGTAGGGGCAAGGGGCTTTTTCTTTTCCTTAAGAAAAAGAGTGGTAACAATAGCCAGCACACCGGGAATAAAGGCGATATAGAATAACGTAATGTATTTTCCGGGATAAAAATACAAGTAAACCAGCGCCAGAGTAGGTCCAATGGCAGCACCAATCGTATCCATGGCACGGTGAAATCCGAAAACGGTTCCTTTTGTTTCGGGTGTAGCTTCGTCGGAAAGAATGGCATCACGCGCTCCGGTACGAACGCCTTTAGCAAAACGGTCGGTGGTTCGGACAAAGAAAATCCAGACCGGATGCGTAAAAAAGGCAGTAATAGGCTTGGCAATAGCGCTCAAAATATACCCGATTTGCACAAAGGGCAATCGTTTTCCGGTTGCGTCAGACAGTTTGCCGAAATATCCTTTGCTCAGTCCGGCGGTTGCTTCTGCCAAGCCTTCCAACAAACCGATAACAAGAATGGAAAAACCAATGCTTTTCAGGTAAATGGGCATTACCGGATAAAGCATTTCGCTCGCCACGTCGGTAAATAAACTGACGACTGACAAAATCCAGACAACACGGGTAATTTTTTTAAACATGGATTAAATTCTTTCAAAACTGTCAACTGTCAACTATCAACTAATTTAGTCGATTTCCAGCTGCAATCCGTTCTTCAATGTGTCCAGAGCAGGATTTTTCTCGGCAAGAATTCTATAACGGTCTTCAGGAGTATTGGCTTTTTGAGATTCGGTTTCTTCCGCTATTTTTATATTCATTTTCACTTTCGAATTCTGAAGATGTTTTTGAATAAATACCAGTAATTCCGGCTGAAGTCTTTTCAGTTCTTTCTCCTGCAAATGATTACTTACAGTTACTTCAAAATTTGTTTCGGAAAGTAAATGGGGTTTGGTGCTCAGAATAAAACTCTTCATACGACCTTGTTCCGGAATGGTTTCGGTAAACTGCAGCCAGGCTACTTCCAGCTCGTCAGTAGTAAAAGGTTTATCTAAAACAGGCAGCGGTTCAACCTTTGTGGTTTCGTAGCTGGCAGCAGGTGCTGACGTAACTATGGGTGCAGAAATAGAAATACTTCCCGGTTTTTGAAAAGTCGGTTTCGTTTCATGATTTACCGGTTTTGGCTTTTCATGAACATGAATAACCGGTTTAGCAATTTCGGGAGCTTTAGTTTCAGGTAAATTTACAGTTTCTACGACTATTTTTTGAATTGGCGCAGGCAGGTCGTCAATTAGACTGGATTTTTTTTTTTCATCCGTCAATTGGCACAGACGAATTAATGCCAGCTCAACCAGCAAGCGTTTATTTTTACTCAGCCGGTAGTCAATGTCACAATCGTTACTGATTTTCAATGCCTGAAACAAAAACTCGGGCGTACAAAGTTGTGCCTGCGATTTGTACCGTTCGCCGATATCCGCGCCAACTTCTAATAAGCTGATGGTTTGCGGATCTTTGCTTACCAGTACATCGCGCAAATGTGAACTTAGTCCGGTGATAAAATGATGTGCGTCGAAACCTTTGTTCAATACTTCGTTGAAAATCAGAAGCGTTTTACTGACTTCACCTTTCAGAAAAGCTTCAACCAATTTGAAATAATATTCATAATCAAGAACATTCAGGTTTTCAATCACACCCTGATAAGTGATGTTATTTCCACAAAAACTAACCAATTGGTCAAATATGGACAAGGCATCACGCATTCCACCGTCGCTCTTTTGAGCAACCACGTTCAATCCGTTCACATCAACCGTTACACCTTCTTTTTCGGCTACCATTTGCAGGTGTTTCACGGTGTCAGCCACCGTAATCCGGTTGAAGTCATAAATCTGACAACGCGAAAGTATCGTAGGTATGATTTTATGTTTCTCGGTAGTTGCCAAAATAAAAATGGCATGTGCCGGCGGTTCTTCAAGCGTTTTCAAAAATGCATTGAAAGCGCCTTGTGACAGCATATGAACCTCGTCGATAATATAGACGCTGTACTTCCCGATTTGTGGTGGTATACGCACCTGATCGGTCAGGGAGCGAATGTCATCTACTCCGTTATTGGATGCAGCATCTAGCTCATGAATGTTGTAGGAGCGTTGTTCGTTGAATGAAACGCACGATTCGCACTGGTTGCAGGCTTCAAAATCTGTAGTCAGGTTTTCGCAGTTTATGGTTTTCGCAAAAATACGTGCACAGGTAGTTTTTCCAACTCCACGTGGGCCGCAAAACAAGTAGGCATGAGCCAAATGATTGCTTTTGATGGCATTTTTAAGTGTGGTGGTCAGTGCCGATTGGCCGACAACCGAATTAAACGTGGATGGGCGGTATTTGCGTGCCGAAACAATGAAATTCTCCATAAATTGAAACCTTTTTCTGCTTTTGATTGCAAATATACTGAAAATATGATGACAATTCATCAAAAAAAAAGATTTCTGAAAAAAAAGGATGAACGTAAAATTTGTTTACCTTTGTCAATCAATTCAGTGATTTATTTTTCAGATACTTCAACTTTTGTCCAATGTCGTCAACTAATAAAACAGGAAAGAAACTCAAAAAGATACTGCTTAATAAGTATCTGATTGTATTCGTTTTGTTTACTGTTTTTGTTACTTTTTTTGATGAACACAGCCTCGTTCACCGTTGGGAAACGCATCGGAAAATTGTAGGCATGGAAAAAGAGCTGAAATTTTATCAGGATGAAATAAAAGCGACCAAACAAAAGAAGCAAGAGTTACAGTCAAGCAAGGAAAATCTGGAAAAATTTGCGCGTGAACATTATTACATGAAAAGAGTAACGGAAGATATTTATATTGTCAAGGAATGAAAGAAAAAGAAGGATCTCAGCTGATTTTTATACTTGCAGGTACGCTTACTATTTTGGGAGCTTTTGCACAACTTTTCGATTTGAAATTTGCCCCGTATATATTTTCGCTTGGCGCCGGATTTCTGATATTTTTATATGGAAAAAATGTTTTTGATAAAGCTAAAATAGATAAACGCCAACAGAGAATGGCACGTATTGGGCTATTCACAAGTTTGATGCTTGGCATTGCTGCCTATTTTATGATTATAGGTTCGAACTCCTGGGTGCCATTTGTGCTGATTTATGCGCTATCTTCTTTCTTCCAGTCATTTAGGGGAGAAAAATAATATATAAACTTCATAAAATCAAAAGCGCGATATTCTTTCCGAATACCGCGCTTTCTTATTTTTAGGGTTTGTATGTCAGTCTTATCGTTTAGCAGCAAACCGCTCGTTTAATAATTTTGTAACTTCGGTTGTAATGTCGTAAGCTTTATCAGCATAAAGTATATTGTCATTCGAAGTGTTGCTTATAATCAGTTGATATTTATGGTCTTTGTTGTATTCCTTCATAAAAGTATTGATTGTATCACGGAGTTGCTCACTCATTCTTTGTTGTACCTGAACCAATTGTTTGCTCAGATTACCGTCCATTTCCTGCAAATCCTGTTGCTTTTTCTGTAAGCGGGTTTGTTCCTGTTGAGCTCTGTCGCGGCTTAAGAATGCATTGTTTTCAAGTTTGCGTTGAAAATCACTCATCTCACCTTGCAACTGACGAGCCATTTGGTTGATTTTCAAGCGTGAATCTTCTTGTTTTCTAATCAAAGATTCGTTTGCATCCTTGGCAAACTGGTAGTGTAACAACAATGAATCAACATTAATGTAAGCAATTGGCAATTTTGTGTAGTTAATTGCATTTTTGCCTGTAGCAAGCTGGTTTGCAGTAATATTTGATTTGTTTCCTAATACTAATACGAAAAGAATTATTACTGCTACCGCCAGTACGGCATTAATGATGAGTGATAAGTTTTTCATTCGTTTTTGTTCTTTTTTGATTATAAAACTAAGTTCTCCAAAAAAAATTGGAATCGGAGTACAAAGATAATTTTTTTAGAACATTTCAATTCAAACAGCATTCAATTTTTAGGAAAATGAATGTTTGATTGTTTATTTTAACGATTATTTTGAGAATGTCATCATTTTTTCAGAGTAGTTCATTTAAAAAAAAAGCCGGATTGACTTTGTATCAACCCGGCCCTATTGAAATTAGTTAATTTTAATATCGACCTGAAACTACATTCCAGTCTACCAAATCCCAGAGTGCTGCTACATAATCAGCTCTACGATTTTGATAATCAAGATAATAAGCATGTTCCCAAACATCAAATGTCAGAAGTGGAGTAAGACCACGTGTAATTGGATTTCCGGCGTTACTTTCTTTTACAATGGATAGTTTTCCATCAGCATCTTTAACCAGCCATGCCCAACCTGAACCAAATACTGAAACGGCTGCTTTGTTGAATTCAGCCTTAAAGTTGTCGATTGAGTCCCACGCTGAATTTATAGCTTTTACCAGTTTTTCACTTGGAACGCTTCCTTTATTAGGCGTAAGTGACAGGAAATAGAACGTATGATTCCAAATTTGTGCTGCATTATTGAAAATAGGGCCTTCCGATTTTTTTACAATTGTTTCCAAATCGTCGTTTGCAAACTCAGTACCTTCAACCAATCCATTCAGATTATTAACGTAGGTTTGATGGTGTTTTCCGTAATGGAAACCAATGGTTTTTTCACTGATAATCGGTTCTAATGCATTTTGAGCATAAGGTAATTCTGGTAAGGAGAATTTCATAACTTTAAGTTTTATATATTAGTAAATAAATTAATTTTTCACTTTAGTATAATTTAAACGCATTAAACCCTTATTTTGTTTGACAAAATGAGATTTTTTTCACGAAATTTATTAAAGGTCTTGTTTAACTGATTTTTTCTTATCA
>CAIYTJ010000714.1 GCA_903929065.1 uncultured Bacteroidales bacterium
GATCGTTTTTATAAGGAAATGCAAATTTTAGTTTTGAATTTCTGTCAGTAAATAAGAGAATAAGGGAATTCTATAAGCTAAATTCTTTCTACTAAGGGTTTATAATTGGGATTAATATTGAGTTCTTAACCCTTAGTAGAGATATGAAACCATAAGGTTGTTTCCCTTATTTCTTTGTAAATGCATAACTAACGACTTTGACGTATGTTTTCTGATGTTTACTTCAAACGAGAGGTTAACTGACCAGATGATTTACCGGTTTTGTAGTCTTTTCAGCCTGTTTATTGTAGGCGGGAGCATACTGGAAGTTCTGTTTTTAGTGTTGAAATAATGATTCACCCAACGGAAAACCCGTATTGTGCCGCCGCAGTTTTGCGGCAAGGGAATACGGGGTACGTATTGTGCCGCCGCAGTTTTGCGACACGAGAATACGGGGTATGTATTGTGCCGCCGCAGTTTTGCGACAAGTGAATACGGGGTACGTATTGTGCCGCCGCAGTTTTGCGGGAAGGGAATACGGGGTATGTATTGTGTTCCCGCAGTTTTGCGACAAGGAAATCGGGAGATGTGATGCCTTGCCGCAGTTTTGCAACACAGAAAAAGGTAGGGGAGATGAGCATTGCCCGTTTTTCTTGCTATTATTTAAATGATAAAATATCAGTTGTACGATATTGAGTGTACAATTTTTTTTAATATTAATCCAAAATTCTTTTCGATTTATGAAAAAAATCAATTCGGTTGACTTTAGACCGTTTAAGAACAATGAACACGAACAATTTCATGCCGATGTGGTAAAAGAAATTGAAAATGTAACGTCCGAAACGCTTGGAATAATTCCAATCTATTCTCCTTATGTTTTAGCAGTGAATGCCGAACATGCGGCAATTGCGGTTGAAATAGGAAGTAAATTTACTGAAACCATCGAAGATTCCGATTTGTTTCGCGATCAAATCTACCGTGGTTTTGTACTACAGACTCAGGGAAACACCATGAATTACGACCCCGAGGTACAGGAAGCTGCCCGCAACATTATGCGGATTATTGATCAGGTGGGTGATATGCGCAAGCAAAATTACAACCAGGAAAGCGAAACCATGGTAAGCCTGATTACGCAGCTTAAAAGCAATTACCTGGCCGATGTGACTAAATGCAATCAGTTACCGATGCTCAATAAACTGGAAGAAGCCAATAATACTTTTATGGGTCATTTTGGGACGAGAGGCGATGAACAAGCTGCCCGCATCAGTGGTAATGTACGGTTGGCACGTATACCCGTAGATGAAGGATTTCATAATATTGCCAACGTAATAAATGCTAATGCACTTATAAACGGCGATGCCGACTACGCAACATTTATAGACAAGATAAATTATCTGATCGACTACCACAAAAACACTATCAAAATACGACAGGCTACCCGCGAGGCTGCTAAAGGTAAGGCAGGAAAACCGACGGTTTAAAGTTTGTTTTTAAATTGAATTTAAGGGGACGAAATAAGTATCGTCCTCTTTTTTTATCTGTTTTAATCCAATCCTATTAAAATCCCAAAACAATTATTAACTTTGATGCTAATATTGAAGTTGCAAATGTATGAGTTGAAATTTTTGAATTAAAAAAAACATTTTGTTGTGCCCTTAAATTATAAACTACATGGCCGATAAATTTCAGAACAAATACCGCATCCCCTCAGCACGATGGCCGTGGTGGGATTATAGTGCCGAAGGTTTGTATTTCATTACCATTTGCACCGCCCATCATCAATGTTTGTTCGGTAATATTGAAAACAAACAAATGACATTATCCGCCATCGGTCAGATTGTTGCTGCCGAATGGGAAAAATCATTCCAAATCCGCAACGAATTAGAATGCGATTCATTTGTCATCATGCCCAATCACATTCATGCCATTTTACGAATTATCCCCGTAGAGGCGCACGGCGTGCGCCTCAATAATAAAAATAA
>CAIYTJ010000715.1 GCA_903929065.1 uncultured Bacteroidales bacterium
AATTATATTTTGAGAATTGTTGAAAAAACAAACCTGTTTTAAATATTTGATTATCATTTCCGGGGAAAAAATTATACAATTCAATGTTGCACCCCATTTCAAAGCCCTGACTGTAATCTGATTTTACAGTTAAAAAGTTGAAATTATTATAAGCAATTCCTGTTGCAACTTCTATTCTCGTTATGATTGGCCTGAATTTGTACTCGTAGGTATAACTTTCTTCTTTTTTATCTGTTTTCAGGTTGTATTCATTGACCAATTTTATTAAATCTTTGTGGTTGAGCCCAGTTTTGTCAATTTCAGGATATAACTCTGGACATTTTGAAAGTAAGAATCTTAACCGTCCATAATATTTAAGAGGTTTTTTGACGATAAAGCCGTTATGATTCTCATTATAATTCACCCGTTCAGTCAATTCCATTAGTTTATTGGAATCAGTTTCGAGATAATAATGATCCATTTCATTCCTGAGAAAATACAGATTTGCTTTCCCTTTAACCAATTGCTCTAGAAAGTATACTTTATTCCCCGATTCGGTTGGAATTTCTTTTGAAATGAAAAATTTTCCATCTTCGGAGAATCTGTATCCGATAATTTCTCCCGGCAAAAATTTATTAAGACTATCATTTCTGTCTTTAATGTAGCAACATTTTACATAGTCTTCGTAAAAATCCTGGGAAATATAAACGTTCAATTCTGAGTGTGAATTTGTTATGATTGAACCTCTTAAAAAATTATATTTGGGTGCTGACGCAACCTGAGCATTAAGTGATATTATTGACAATGCGCATAATATCAGAATTGTATAAGAATGTTGAGTTAAATGTCTCATCTGGATTTGCAAATTATTTTTTGCAAATCTATAAAAAACCTTTGAGTTAACAAACAAAAAAGGAATATATTTTTAAGTTTATAAACAAATAAAAGAAGCCTCTTATTTCCTATTGGAAATGAAAGGCTTCTTTTCAATTTAAAAGCGATGAAAAATTATTTCTTTATTGTATCGTTTTTAATAACTTCTTTGATGATAATCACTTTCTTGCCGTGATTTTCTTCCATTTGTCCGCAATTTTCGTCGTCTTCACGTTCTTGTTGCATGCAGCAATGGCGTTCCATTGGATGACACATCCGGTGTCCGTGATTGAAATGACCTGGCATGGCAAACCATAAACTACCAAAAGTAATGGCTGCTGCCGCCAAACCTACTAAAAATCTTGATCTTCTATACATTTTTGTCTGTTTTTAAAGGTTAATTACTCTTTTGTTTCTTTTTTGGTTTCGCAATCGCATTTTCCCGATTTTGAACCACAACCACAACCGCAATTGCATCCGCAACCACAACCACATCCGCAATGTGAATGGTAAAAACCATGTCCGTGATAACCACCGGAAAAACCGCCGCCCATTTTTTCTTTGAATTCGGAATATTCTTCTTCACTCATTTTGCGAACTTTGTCAGCCAGGTAAAACAGACGTTCGCCGTGGCGGGCATACCTGTGATAACCATGACCCATGCAACAATGCAAAGCTCTGATAATAAACGCAAGAATGAATAATCCGACTAAAAGGTGAGGCACGAAAAATGCCAGAACACCTACCATAATACCGCAAAAAACGGCTCCTAAAATTGATCTTGTCATTTTGTTTATATTTAAAAATTTAGTATTTCTATTTGGTAAGACGAACGTTTAAAAATTTTACTTTAAATGACAGAAGATTTAACAACACCGTTGTTTCCACTGGTTCTTAAATTGCTGTTTTTCTTCATCGGTCATTTCCATGAATTTATGTTTGAAAGCAGCCCGTTCAAAATGACGGTGCACACGATGATGATGCGATCTGCCAAACCGAAAACCACTGAATAAAATTTTGCACAGAACAAATAAACCCATTGCCTGCCAATATGTTAGCGCTTTCAGGCCCGAAACTTCCGGAAGAATACAATTCCATAAGAGCATTACAACTGCGCTAACAGCGAACAATCCAATTAAGAAAAGCGGAAAAAAGAAGAATCTTCTTTTTCTCCATTGTGTTTGATTTGTTGATTCCATATTTCTATATTTTTTTACCGGCAAAAAACAGCCGGTTAATTATTCAGTTCTTTGTAAAGGTAATTTAGTTTGTTTCGTAAATGCTTGACTGCGTAACCTTTCCGGCTGATAATTGTTTTGATATTTTCGCCTTTTTGCTCAGCAATTTGCTGTAAAGTCAACTCTTCAATTTCGTTCATGATAAAAACTTCCTTTTGATTTTCGGGCAATTCGTCCAGCGCTTTTTGCAATTCTTTCCAGAAAAGTTCTTTGAAAAATGCCAGTTCGGGGTTGCTGCTGTCGTCAAGTAATAAGATTTCTTTGAAATTAAAGTCGCCGTCATCGCTCACACTCACAAATTCCTCCAATGCCAGATTGGTTTTTTTGCGCGATTTGTCGGTGATTTTATTTCGGGCAACTTCGTAGAGCCAAGCACTTACATTCTCGAGGTTGGAGATGTCAGGTTGATTGCTTAGTTGAAACCAAACTTCCTGCAAAATATCTTCTGCATCCTCGGTCGATTTGACTTTTCCCCGTACAAAACCAAACAGATTTTTTCCAAATTCCTGAATCGCTTTGGTGATGGAACCAGCCTTTTTTTCTGTCATTTGTATGTTGATGCTTGTCTCCATATTACAGAAGACGAATGAGGATTGATTTTACTTTAATTCAAACGCAATTTAGATTAAAAAGTTGTAAAAAGACTCACAATCAGCAGAAAATGAATCACAAATCTCAAATAAAAAAAGCAACAACATATAAATGCAGCTGCTTTCCTTGGTTTGTTGACTGAAAATTTACTCTATATTTTTTCTTACTTTCTTCAAAAATGCCTGCATTCGGTCAGAATCTTTTTCATCGATAATTTCCATCAGCGTTTTCAGTTCGGCACGGATTTTTTCCACCTGATTGTGAGTGTGCGGATTGAAAAGAATTTCCGTAAGCAGGTAATCATCTTCGCTCAACAGTCCTTTGGCAATATCCATGTGGCGCTTGAATGTGGTTCCGGGTGCTTCCTGTGGAATCATTACCGAAGCAAATACCAACGTCGAGGCAAACGGAATGGACAGCGAATAAGCAATGGTTTCATCGTGTTCGTCGAAGCTGTATTCGAAGATTTTCAATCGAAGCGAACCGTACAAATCTTTGAAAAAAGCCTTGCCCATGTGGTCGGATTCGGAAATAATAATGGCACTTTGCGAGCTCAAGTTGTCGAGTGTGGCAAATGTAGGTCCGAACATAGGGTGCGTTGAAACGTAACGCATGCCGGTGTTTTCATAGAAATCCTGAATGCCTGTTTTTACCGAAGCAATATCGGAAATAATACAACTTTTTGGGAGATATGGCAGTATTTTTTCAAAAGCTTCGATGGTAAATTTCAATGTCACGCAATTAATCACCAACTCCGGTTCAAACTCGCGAACTTCTTCGTATTCGGTCATACGCAGGGTGTTGAACACAAAACGTAACCGTTTCGGATCGGTATCGAAAAGTGCCACTTCGTGCTGAATGCACAATACATCGGTCAGGAAAGTGCCCATTTTTCCGGCACCAAGAATTAATATTTTCATAAATGATGACCCCTAACCTCTAAAGGGGAACTTTAAGTTAGTTAGTTTTTTAAATTCTTTGCAAAGGTAGTAAAATGATATGATTTCTTTTTATGAAGGAAGGCAAAAGTCCCCCTTTAGGGGTTAGGGGTCTTTTTCTTCCCAAACTCCTTGTCAATCTTCAAAAATGGAATAATCGTCAGAGTCGGAATTGCCAGAATCATTATCCAGATAAAGAAATGCTGATAACCAATTGCCGTTTGCAGCCAGCCGGCAATCATACCCGGAAGCATCATTCCCAAAGCCATAAATCCGGTACAAATGGCATAATGAGCCGTTTTATGTTCGCCGTCTGCAAAATAAATCAGGTAAAGCATGTAACCGGTAAACCCGAACCCATAACCGAACTGCTCCACCGCAACCGCAATATTGATGATAATAAAATTGGTTGGTAAAAACCACGACAGATAAACGTAAGCCAAATGAGGCAGCGTTATGCTTAGCGCCATCGGCCAAATCCAGTATTTCAGACCTCTGAACGAAGCGGCAATTCCGCCAACAATGCCACCCAACGTCAGCGAAATAACGCCTACAGTTCCATATACCAATCCCACTTGCTGGGTGCTCAGACCAAGTCCGCCGATATTCCGGGCATCCAGCAAAAACGGCGAAGCCATTTTCACCAGCATCGCTTCGCCCAGCCTGTAAAGCAACATAAAAACAATGGCCAGTAAGATTCCTTTCTTCTGAAAGAACGATGCAAATGTCAATCCGAATTCCCGAAAAATTTGGTTGGGAGAATTTTCTGTTTTTGTCGTGTCCGCATCCGGATGAGGCAGGATAAACCGGTGGTAAATAAAAAACAACCCAAACAATCCTGCCAGAATAAAGAATGTGATGCTCCAGGCCAACCGGATTTTCCCGGTGTAAAGTTCCAATGCACCTGCCACGATAATCAGCAATCCCTGCCCCGTAATCATAGCCAGCCGGTAAAACGTGCTGCGGATACCCACAAAAAAAGATTGCTGCGATGTGTCCAGTCCCAGCATGTAAAATCCATCGGCAGCAATATCGTGCGTGGCCGAACTGAAAGCTATCAGCCACAAAACAGCCAGTGTAGCCTGAAAGAAAAACGTCGTTGGAATCAGAAAAGCTACACCTGCCAATCCAGCCCCAATCAGCAATTGCATGGTTACAATCCACCAACGCTTGGTCTTAATTGTATCCACAAACGGACTCCAGAATGGCTTAATCACCCACGGCAGGTACAGCCAGCTGGTGTAAAGGGCAACATCTGTATTCGAAATGCCCAATCGCTTATACATGATCACCGCCACCGACATGGCCACCACATACGGTAAACCTTCCGCAAAATACAGGGTCGGAATCCATGACCAAGGAGAATAGTTTGTATTATTTTTTTGCATTATTGTTTTTATATATCTTTTTTAATTTGGCAAGAATATATATGTCTGAAATTATAAATACTATTCCTGAAATAACTGTAATTATAGTTGAAGCAGTAGAAAAATCAGATTCATTTCTTGAATTAGTTAAGCTATTAACTAAACCTTCAATTACCATATATCCAGCTTTATCATCAAGATCATACTGAAAAAGGATAAATATTATAAATGAAATGAAACTCAACCACAATGTGAATTTATCATTTCTATTTAAAATCGAATATCTTTTAAATCCTTTGTTTGATGAAATTACGTGAAATATAAATAATGGTAAAATTATCCAAATTCCAATTGCAATTAATACCCAACCTGCAACACTAATTCTAATTGCAAATAGTAGTGCGATGATAAAACAGTTTGTAAGCAATAAATTTCTTTCTTTTGTTGTCATATGATTGTTTTTAATAAACCCTCTTCAACTCCGCCCCCCTGAAATAGTGCAATAAAATCTCGTGATATTTATATCCTTTTTCGCCCATCACGGCCGCTCCAATCTGGCAAAGTCCCACGCCATGCCCCCAGCCGGCACCGGTGAGGATGAATTTTTGCGGAATGCCATCGACGATTTCCGTTTTATCCACCACAAAAGCCGAACTGTACAGGTGCGAGTTCGACAGCCATTTGCGGATTTCGAGTTCTTTGCCTACAGTAACGGTTCGTTTTGTCCCGACAATTTTCAGATGGACAATGCGTCCCGATTCTCCCCGTTTTACCGGAATCAAATCCACGATTTTCCCGAATTCAATCCCCGAACGGCGTTCAATGATTTCCAACAGTTCGGCTTGACTATATTCCACTTCCCAACGATAAAAATCTGTGGTTTCCTGATCGTAGTTATTGAGTACTTGTTCTAATATCTTTTTGTCTGATGTGTTGCAAAATGCTTCGGGATTATTCCGAATCCAGTTGTAGGCATTCGCTTCCACGGTTAAATCCATTTCAAAACCTTCCGGTTCGGTTGGATTATCAATTACTTTGGTAAGGTATGGATGATGTTTTGGTGCCCAGCAATTCTCAAAAGTCTCCGAAGCACCACCGCACGATTTGGAAAAACGTGCATCGCAAATCTTATTTTTATACGTCAATAATTCTCCACGGGTAGCTTCGATGGCCTTTTTCACGGCATCGGTCGATGCGCGTGTGATGCCCTGGTATCGCTGGCAATGGTCGTCGGCACACACATCGAACCGGGTGTGCGCGTCGCGTTCGTACCACTTTATATGGTTTTTGGTTGATAGTTTATAGTTTGTTTTCTTTTGTTCTGTCGCACTTCTTAATTCCTGGTTCCTGGTTCCCGGTTCTAATATCGGTTTCAACAACCAGCTCCTCGAAATTACTGCATGTGCTTTCAGCAATTCGTCGGAAGCAGTGGCGCTCATTTCGCTTGAAATAACGCTTGTGAGATAGTTTTCCACCCCAATGCGGTTGATTGCGGTTAGTTTTCCCTGCTCTGTTATTAGTTTTAGGTCACCTTTAAAGCACTGTGTTTCCCGGCGTTCCCAGTGAAATCCAATACCAATGGCCACATTTTTTAATTCGAAAGAATCTTGAAGAGACGTGGCTGTAAATGTAAGTTCCTTTAACCTCATTCCATCAAACAGAATGCTGCCCGAACGATATACTGCTACCTGACGCCCTGAATAAATCCGTTTGTTTGAGGCAGCAAACATGCCATTCAACCTGAATAGTATTTGGGTAGCGGTGACAATGCCGACTTGTATGATGGGTTCAGTGATATTTGATGTCATTTTCCAACAATACTTTTATAGACCGAAATTTCAATATCTTTTTTCTCAATCATGCTTTCCAATGCAGCAACTTTTGCTTCCAACTGCCGGATTTGTTCATTGAGTTCAGTCTCTTTCGGAGTAGAATAATCAACCGGGAGCAGAGCTCCCAGTTCAGCCACAAAATTGTGTTTCAAAATCAGACTTGCATTCCACAAAATGCCCATTTGCAACGATGGACTTTCGGCGTACTGATAAATGCTGGTATTCGAGCGGTTCATTTTGCGTGCCAGCTCTGCCCGGTTTATCCTGTTATTTAAAAGATAATTGGTCAGAAGATTACCGTTGTGAGGCATTTTATTGCCTTCGTTGTCGGGGGTAATGGTGTCTTTTTTCATACTATTTCTGTTTAAAGCCGTGA
>CAIYTJ010000716.1 GCA_903929065.1 uncultured Bacteroidales bacterium
AATGCCTAAATTTATCAACAAGGCAAGCCCGTGGCATTCAACTATTTTTCTAACAAATATTGGCTCTATCGGAGTTGAATCCATTTTCCATCATTTGTATGAATTTGGGACCTGCAGCATGTTTGTAGCTATGGGTAAAAAATCAAGAAGACAGACAATTGACCGGCACGGAGAAAAAAAATTACATAAAAGCATTCGACTAAGATTTGTGTTGGATGAACGTATCTGTGATGGTTTCTATTATGCCTCGTCTATGCGTTTACTAGATAAAATTTTATCAAATCCTGCTGTATTGCTTCTGCCGCCCGACGAAGTGAAAATAGATGAAGGAGTCGGTAAAAAGCGTATTGATTTATAAAATCTGCTCATTAATAAAAAAAGCCACGACAATTAAATGTCGTGGCTTTTTTATAAGTTTTTACAGGCTTATTTCTTTTCGCCGCGTTTCGCGTAACGATTCATAAACTTATCAACACGTCCTGCAGTATCCACCAATTTAGATTTACCTGTATAGAAAGGATGTGATGAGCTTGAAATTTCCATTTTAACCACCGGATAAGTTACACCATCAATATCAATAGTTTCCTTAGTGTTAACGGTTGAACGAGAAATAAAAGTGTCGCCGTTGGACATATCTTTAAATGCTACCGGACGATAATTTTCTGGATGAATTCCGCTTTTCATATCTGTATTTTTTAATTATTTTTCTTTCCTGTTGTTTGGGCTTGCAAAAGTACTAATTTTCATCTAATTATCAAACATTTTCTTGTTTTTTTATTCTTAAAGTAAAATGATTGAATTCAATCTAATTGTTTCTGTATTTATTATTTTGAATAACAGCGGATTAGAATTCAGAATTATTTTGAACCCAGATACAATAAGAACATTCCAACCAAGACTCCAACCAAATCAATAATCTTAAGTTTTATGTTTTTATCATGCATTACGAAAGCGCCGTAGAGAAATGGAACTATTACACCAGAGCGACGAATGGTTGAAACTACCGAAATCATAGAACCCGGCAATGAAAGTGCATAGAAATAAACAAAATCTGCTGTTACCAAAAAAAGTGAAATGAAAAAGATGGCCCATTTAAATTGAAAAGGTGTAGTTTTTCGGCGAGTCGGTGCCCATAAAAATATCATGATAATTCCCATGATAATCGCCTGATAAAAAGTATAATACGTTTGAACTGACATTTGGTCATATATTTTCATTAGGTATTTATCGTATAAAGCGCTGACAGCTCCAGTTAATGTAGCCAAAACGATATACCAAAACCATTTATTTGTTCTGAATGAAATTCCTTCTTTTTTACCGACGAACGAAAACATGAAAAACGAAACCAATGTTGTGGCCACACCGGCTATTTGATAACCATTTAATTTTTCACTGAATAACAATACTGCACCTAAAACAGTCCACATGGGTTGTGTGGCTTTGATGGGCGAAGCAAGCGAAATGGGCAGATGTTTCAGTGCAAAGTAGGCAAAAAGCCATGAAGTCAGTACAATTATGGCTTTTAGAATGTAGAGCAAATGAGCATGAAAATCAACTTTCGGAACAAAGAAAATGGAGTTTTTTAATAATTCAGGAAAGAAGTCCGAAATTATTACGAAAGGAGCAAGGGTCAGGCTCGAATAAACAATGGATAAAAAGATGACCGGAATTACGGCATTTTCATGTAACGATATTTTTTTGAAAACTTCATATAAACCTAATAAAATGGCAGAAACAAAAGCGAGAATTAACCACATGAGAATAATTTACAATTTAATAATTTACAACTTACAATTTAAAAAAATGGGAGTTGTGTTTTTATAGAAAAAGATTTTCAGGATATTGAATGTCAACTAAATACAATCCGTGTGCAGGAACGGATGTGCCGGCTTTGCACCGGTTTTTCTGTTCAATTACAGCTTTGAATTCTTCAATTGTCATTTTGTGCCGCCCAACTTCGAATAAAGTTCCGACAATTGCACGAACCATATTTCGTAAAAAACGATCGGCCTGAATGGTGAAAATCCATTCGTCTTCATGCTGCGTCCATTCAGCATGAGAAATAACGCAATTATTGGTTTTTACGTCGGTGTGAAGTTTGCTGAAGCTTGTAAAATCGCGATATTCTTTCAAAGTGGCAGCTGCTGAATTCATTAATTCAAAATCAAGAAGCTCACTCACACGGGCAGCCAATTCATTTTTAAAAACATTTTTTTTGGTTACAACATGATACTCGTACCTGCGGGAAACGGCATCAAACCGGGCATGTGCATCGGGTTGAACTTCTGTAATTTTGAAAATGGAAATATCATTCGGTAAAAAACTATTCAATTTGGATGCTAAATCAAATTCAATAGGCAAATCACCTTCCACATCAAAATGAGCCACCATGAGCTTTGCATGAACTCCGGTGTCGGTTCTTCCAGCACCGGTAAGTTCAATTTCAGTCCTCAAAATGGTGCATAATGCTCCTGTCAGCACTTCCTGTACCGATATGCCATTAGGTTGAATCTGCCAGCCGTGATAAGCTGTTCCTTTGTACGAAAAGTATATGAAGAATCTTTTTTTCACGGTGCAAAGATACTTCATATTTTACGTTTTACGATTTATGATTTGTGATTTCAGGGCAAATTCAAAATAAAAAGCAGTTGATCAATGCGTTCAACTGCTTCTAAATACGATTGTTATGTGAATCTAAACAAAAAGTTTTTCAATTCTTTCTGCGTAGTATTCTTCAATGAAGTTCCTTTTTATTTTAAGAGTTGGTGAAAGAAAACCTTCAGCTGCCGTCCATTCTTCCGGAACAATTTGATAACGTTTTACCTGCTCATAGTCACCGAAAAAATGATTGTAATGCTTCACTTCTTCCGAAAAACGTTTCACTACAACCGGGTTTTCAATAATCTCCTCATTGGTTGTGCACTTTAATTTATGTTGTTTACACCACGATTTCAAATAAACAAAATCCGGTGAAATCAATGCTGCTGCAAATTTTTTGTTTTCGCCCAATACAATCATGTTTTCAATCAATGGCGATTCTGTAAACTTGGATTCAAGTGCCTGAGGATTAACGTATTTGCCAAATGATGTTTTAAAAATGCTTTTTAACCTACCGGTAATAATTAATTGTCCTTCGGGTGTGAATTTGCCGGTGTCGCCTGTGTGAAACCAACCATCAGCATCAATTACTTGTGCAGTAAGTTCAGGATCTTTATAATAGCCCAACATTACATTATGTCCGCGGCAAATTATTTCGTCACGATCGCCCAATTTTACTTCAACTCCCGGAAGCGGTGGTCCTACGGTTCCAAATTTTCTGCCGTGTTTTCCGCGTTGGCTCACAGCAATCACCGGCGAAGTTTCGCTTAATCCATAACCTTCGAAAACAGGCATTCCGATCGCCGAAAAAAACGAAGCAATATGGGGTTGAATGGCAGAGCCGCCCGAAACAACAATATCGAAATTGCCACCAATAGCAGCTCTCCATTTCGAATAAATCAGTTTGTCGGCCAATTTGAATTTCAGGTTATAATACCAGCTTCTTCCTTCCAGTTGATAATGAGTTGCCAGATTAAAAGCCCAGTAATAGAGCATTTTGCTCACGATGGGCAATTTTTTACCGGAAAGATATAGTTTGTCATAAATCTTTTCCAACAATCGTGGAACACACGACATCATGGTTGGGTTTATTTCTTTAATGTTCTCAGCAATGGTTCCAAGACTTTCGGCGTAAAAAACCGACATGCCCAGATATTGATACAAATAAACCAACATTCGTTCGTAAGCATGGCAAAGCGGCAAAAAACTTAAAGCCGTTTTGCTCCATTTTGCCGGAGTTGCTTCCAGATTTTTCAGCTGATTTACGATATTGCTGTGCGAAAGCATCACGCCTTTAGGATAGCCGGTTGTGCCGGAAGTATAAATGATGGTGGCTAAGTTTGTTGGTTGAATTCCGGCTTTGAGTTTTTTCAGCTTTTCGGGTTGTGGCTTGGTTTTACCGGATTCAATCAGTTGGTCAAGGTATTGATAATCATTTTCCTGATTGACAAAAGTAAAAATATGTTTTAATGTTTTAGTCTCCAGAAAAATTGGTTTCAGTTTGTTTCCCAATTCTTTTCCTTCGATAAAAATCATTTTCATTTCTGCATGATTCAAAATGTGCCGGTAATCGTCCTGACTGATTGTTGGATAAATTGGGATGGAAATGGCACCAATTTGCATGATGGCAAAATCAATCATGTTCCATTCGGGGCGGTTACTGCTGACAATTCCCACTTTATCGCCCGGTTTAATTCCCAGATTTAGCATTCCGAAACTAATCAGATTTGTATGCTCAACGTATTCCTGAATACTGAATTTTTTCCATTCGCCATTTCGCTTACAAGCTAATGCAGCTTCTTGATTTGGATAACTTTCAAGGTAATTATCCAAAATGTCAAACAATCGTGTTACTTCCATACTATCATTTACAATTTAATCATTTACGATTTACCATTGGGCTAATCACCTATTGAAAAACGATCGTTCTGTTTTTATATGCCAGAATTTTTCGTTCGATATGTTTTTCAACTGCATGCGAAAGTACAATTTTTTCCAAATCGCGTCCTTTTTTAATCAGTTCTTCCACGGTGTCTTTATGTGAAATGTGCGTAACATCCTGATCTATAATCGGACCGGCATCCAAATCGCTGGTGACGTAATGACTTGTTGCACCAATAACTTTCACACCTCGTTCGTGAGCTGCATGATAAGGCTTTGCTCCGGCAAATGCAGGCAAAAATGAATGGTGAATATTAATAATCCGGTTTGGATAATGGTCGATAAAATTGGGCGAAAGAACCTGCATATAGCGTGCCAACACACAAAAAGTAACACCATTTTCTTTAAGTAACGCAAGCTGTAAGGCTTCCTGTTCGGCTTTATTTTCTTTGGTGATAGGGAAAACATGATAGGGAATGTCGAATCGGCGGGCGACACTTTCCATATCGGGATGGTTGCTGATAATCAGCGGGATATCCACATGCCATTCGCCTGCAGCATAGCGTGCAAGTAAATCGTAGAGGCAATGTGACATTTTGGAAACAAAAATAGCCATCCGAGGCTTGATGTCTGAAAAATAAAGCCTGAAAACCATATCAAAACGCGAAGCAATAAGTGTTTCGAAATAATCTTCTATTTTTTCCTTTGGAATCTGAAATTCGTCCAGCTGCCATTTTACCCGCATAAAGAACACACTTTCTTCGCGGTTAACGTATTGGTCCAGGTAAAGTATATTTCCTTTGTGTTGATTAATAAACTCAGTTACAACCGCTAGAATTCCCGGTCTGTCAGGGCAGTGGATTAAAAGTACTGCCGTATTATCATTTCCTTTCATTCAAATTACAATTTTTCAATAAACTAAATGCAAAGATAACATTTTAATCGGAGACGTTGATTTTTATAACCAGTTTGTTCTGAAAACTGATATTCTGCGAATTGTCTACAATTTGATATCAATAAAAATAAGCAATTTAAGTTAGATTTTTTTCAAATCCAGATAAAATATTTCAGAAAGCTATTGCACAAATGAAAATTTGCCGTATCTTTGCACCGCATTAGAAAACAATGCACCAATAACTTTTGGTTCGGTAGTTCAGTTGGTTAGAATGCCGCCCTGTCACGGCGGAGGTCGCGGGTTCGAGTCCCGTCCGTACCGCAGAATAAAAACGCTAAGTCCTGAAAACAAAGGATTTAGCGTTTTTTGTTTTATATTTTTGCCGACTTTTTGCCGACATAGAAATATTTTAGGTATAATTGGAATAGTTTTCAATAATATTTCCATCTTTAATTCAATCAAATGCTGACGCACCTGCAACATACTGATTCATTTTCTTATTAATCTCTCTCTTTTGTTTTTCCTGTTCCTCTATTTGTTTGTTCAACTCACTAAATTTTGAATTTATTCTTTTAGGTTTAAATTTTGTAATTTTCTTCCTCTCTTTAGATTTTTCATTTGAATCTTTCAATTGAAAATTATTATACTCTTCGTAACTCATCATATGCTTATCTTTTATTTGTATATATAAAAGTTTTAAAATGACATTTTGTCGTATTTTGAATTTATTCATATGCATTAAATAAATAAATTTAAGTAGAAAAAATGCATTTCCCATACTCAAAAAATATTATTCCATTAATATACAAATATATAGCTTCCAGAACCTCTAAGTTTTCTTGATATAGTTTAATAAAAATATAAATATATAACTGTATTTTTTTATTAAGAGACCCAACTTTTTTAATATATAAATAAAAAAGTAAG